>JBBRFR010000042.1:0-16088 GCA_038241485.1 Burkholderiales bacterium | reverse complement strand
CATGTGCTTGCAGTGCTCGATCGCATCGAGCCCATCGGCCGCTGTCGCCACCTCGTAGCCCAGCATCTGCAGCAGTCCGCAGGCGACGATACGGTTGACCTCGTTGTCGTCCACCACCAGCACCTTGCGGCGCCCGCGCAGGCTGTGTGAGACGGTCGCGGGGCCGGCTTTCGCGGAATCGGCGTCGAGTGCAATCAGCGAGGCCTGGGCCAAGTCGCCAGGGCTCAACGGCTCGACGCGCTGCTCCCATTGGGGCATCGTGCCCGGCTCGCTCAGCGCGGCGGCTCCCGCGCCCACGAGAAGCAGGCAGCGCGTGCGATCCGGCATGCTGCTCTGCAGAGCCGCCAGGGCCGACCTCAAGGTCAGCGGGTCGTCGCAGATCACCAAAAGCTCCGGGCAGTCGTCGCCCTGGGAGGCATTTACGTGCCTGAGCGCATCGGTCGAGGAAGCGAAACGCCAGACGCGCCACCCCAGACGCTGCAGGCGGCGCTCTAGCACGGCTGGCTCGATGCTGCGGGCGTCGACGATCCATGCCCGCGCACCCTCGGCCATGGGCAACGGCTCACGTTCGACCGGGCGCACGGCCAACTCAAGCCGCAGCAAAACGCCTTCGCTCGGGTGGCTGGCAAAGCTGACCTCGCCGCCTGAATTGGGGCAGACGCCGCGGGCCTGAACGAAGCCGCTGGCGTCGCGCTGCGCCGATTCGGCAGCGTCGAGGGGCAGCCCCAGCCGTTGCAGGACCTCGGCCCTGCGCGCAGGCGCCTCCAGCCGGCCGCTGCCCGCGACATTGACGGTCAGCACCTGCGTGCCACTTTCGTCTGCGTCCGATCGCGCCGCAACCAATACGATGCCGCTGCCCATCAGGTCGATCGCGCCACACAGAAGCCGATAGAAAGCCGAATGCACGGCCACTTCGTCACCCTGGAGTACAAGCTCAGGGCCTTCGCCGTCAAACGACATGTGCTGGCGCTTGGCACTCATCAACGGTAGCGCCT
Source organism: Burkholderiales bacterium (assembly GCA_038241485.1). Classification (GTDB taxonomy): domain Bacteria; phylum Pseudomonadota; class Gammaproteobacteria; order Burkholderiales; family Burkholderiaceae_C; genus Rhizobacter. The sequence goes on along the minus strand of JBBRFR010000042.1, from coordinate 15,093 downwards.
TGCGCGCCGCCCGCGTGAAGGTCTCGAGAAACTTGAATTTCGCCGCCGCCCTGGCCGTGCTGCTGCCCGCCCAGTGCGCACGCAGCGTCGCAAAAAGCGTTGCATGGTCGACCGGCTTGGCAAACGCGCGGTCGAAGCGCGCGTCGATCAGTGCCAGTTCGCCCACCAGATCGTTGCGCCCCGTCATGGCCAGCAGGAGCGGCGGTTTGGCATCGCCCGATATCGCTCTGGCACGGCTGGCGATTTCCAGACCGCTGCGGCCCGGCATCTGCAGATCGAGGATGAGCACGTCGCGGCGCTCGGAAAGCGCCAGTTCCAGCGCCTGCTCACCGTCGTACGCGGTGACGACCTGGCAGCCGAGTTCAAATTGGATCAATGCTGTCAAAGCGTCCGCGCCATCGCGGTTGTCGTCGGCAACCAAGACTTGCATGTTCGCGATCGGTCGGTCTGCAGTCATGGTGATCATGTTCGAGGGGTCACAAAGTATGCGCGTCCACGTGCCCGCCAAACCGAAATACCCTCTATCCTGACCCGCTCTCCCAGCGCACGGCTGGACGGCTGCGCAGGCCAGCCTTCTCCATCAGGTGCCGGAACCGACCTTCACAGCGGACCGCGGCCCAATGAACACCACGTCTCTGCGAAACGGGGCCGCCCGCTGGAAGCGCTCGGGTCATCTTTCGTTGGCGCCAAACGCTGCGCTTCGGTGATCCACCCCAGGAACTGGGTTTGTTGCGCGTCGAAGGGTGTCCGGTCCTCGGTGGCCAAGACATACCCCGCCGCCAGTGCAGCGCAGGCGGTCAAGCCAACGGCGATGAGGCGGGTTGTCTTCATGGCGTACCCGTCGCGCTCAGTGAACGGGTGCAGACTGCATTTGTGCGAGCAGCTCTGCTTTGCGGCTCTTCACCGAGGCACCCAGGTCCTTCAGGTCGAGTTCGGTCTTGCGCAGCTTGGGGAACATCTCCTTTTCTTCTTCCTTGACGTGATGGTCGATGTACTCGCTGAGCACCTTGACCTTGGCGTCATAAAGGTCGTCAGAGGGCTCCATGCCTTCGATCTGCGCGATGAGATCCTTGGCGCTGGCGTGCTCGACCGCGGCCTCGTCCACCAGATCGCTTTCGCGCAGAACGCCATACGCGGCGGGGTACAGCAGCTCTTCCTCGACCGTGGCATGCACGGTCAGCGCGGTGCAGATCTGCAGGGCAATACCCTGCTTTTTGGTGTCTTCGGCTTCGGTCTTGACGAGTTTTTCGTAGGCTTGGAACAGCGCTTTCACTTCCCTGTGGTCGGCCGTCAGCAGCTTGAGTGCATCAGGGCTGCGTGAAGTGGTTGAACGGGTGGTGGTGGCGGGCTTTTTGCGGGCGTGTGCGGCGGTAGTAGGCATGATCTCTCCGGTTGAGGGAACACAGGGCGAAATGCGAATGTGTGCCTGAAGCGTACGAACGATCGAACCGCGCGAAAAGCACCCTGTCAGCGGAACAGGAAAATTCCTACACCACCGAGGCCCGCCCTCCGACGGGTAGACAAGTGGCGGGGCCCGTGGTTCAGCGAGATGTCGTTCGTCGCCCAGAGGCTGCGCCTGTTCCAACGCCACCGCACGTCGAAACACGCCGGCCGCAGCAATCTGGGTGAGCGTGACGCAAACACCAAATACACCCCGAAGGGCGGGGCATCTGGGTTCATCGGCCAGTGAGGCTAAAGCCAAAAAATGCCGCCCATCGCTGTGCTAAAAATATGCCCATGCGTATCCGAGTCCAACTTGCCATCATTGCCGCAGTCGTCTTCGTGCCTGGGTTTCTGGCTGCTGTGGTCGCAGTTCAGAAGGTGAGAGAAGCTGAACGCCAAGCCGGGCTTCGCGGTCTGCACGAAACAGTCAGAGCCTCGGCTCTGCTCGTCGACCGTGAGATCCATCGCTCCATCGGCGCCCTGACCGCGCTGGGGCACTCGGACTACTTGCGCACCGGCAATTTCAAAGGCTTCTACAACCAAGCGCTGGCGAGCAGCCAGCCTCATGTGTGGACACTGTTGCTCGACGAGACCGGCACGCAGGTTCTGAACACGGCTGTGCCCTTCGGCACACCGCCACCACCGCCCGCCTCTGCGAAACAAGTCGCGCAGGCCTTGTCAACGAATCGACTGCTGGTCACCGGCCTGATTGAGGGGCCTGCAACAGGCCAGTTGCTGACCATGGTTTATATGCCAGCCAACGAATGGAACGGCAAACGCTATGTGGTAGCCCAGGCGTTCTCGGTCGACCACTGGAAGGCGACCGCGCTGCAGCTGAGAAACGGCTCGCCCGCCACCATCGCCGTGATCGATCGAACCGGCAAGTTCATCTCTCGAAACCTCAATGCAGACACGCTGCTTGGCAAGCACGCCAGACCTGAATTGGTGGCCGCCGCAGCGTCGGCGACTGAAGGCTTGATACGCCACCCCACCCTGGAAGGGACTGACACGTACCAGGCCTATACGCACTCCGAGCTGACCGGCTGGACGGTGGCGGTCGCGATGCCCTTCGAGGTGATCGAGAGTTCGGCCACGCAGGCTGTCTTGTGGCTCACGCTGGCTGGCGCCCTTGCGCTGGCAGCCGCGCTCAGTGCGGCAGCGTTCCTCGGGCGAAATGTTCTGCGTGTCATCGAGGTCGCATCAGATGCAGCCCGCAGCCTCGGGGAAGGAACCGAGCCGGCCGTGGAAACCAATTCCTTGCGAGAAGTCAAAGACCTCTACGCGGCACTGGTCAACGCCGGTCACCGCCTGGTGTCAGAAAGGCGCTCGAGAGAGGCCGCTGAAGCGGAGCGTGAGAACCTTCTGGAACGCGAAAGAGCCTTGCGAGAGGCAGCGCAGCGCGAGAACGCCGCCAAGGATCAGTTCCTGGCGTTGTTGGGCCACGAGTTGAGAAACCCCCTGGCGGCCATCTCTGGTGCCACGGCGGTTCTGCAGCACCCGCAGGTCAAGCCCGAGGTCACGGGCAAGTTCCTGGCCATCATTCAACGGCAGAACCAGCATTTGAGTCACATCATTGATGACCTCCTGGACGTGAGTCGCCTGGCCTCCGGCAAGATTTCGCTGGTGACCAGTCGGGTGAACTTGGCCGAAAGCGCCCGCAATTGCGTGCAAGCGCTTGGGACGACCGAACGGGCGAGAGGCTACAGCCTGGTTCTCAACACCGAAGATGTGTGGGTCGTGGGCGACGCGGTACGGATCGAGCAAATCGTCAACAATCTGGTCACGAATGCGATCAAATACTCTGCGCCCGGCACGCAGATCGAGGTGAAGGTGAGCGGTGTCGCTGACCAAGCACTGCTTGAAGTCGTTGATCAGGGTGAGGGCATCAGCGCGGACTTGCTGCCGCGTGTGTTCGAGCCCTTTGTGCAAGGCCCTGCCTTGCCGGGACGGCTGCAAAGCGGGCTGGGCATCGGCCTGTCGTTGGTGAAGCAGCTGGTGGCGCTGCATGGCGGGGAAGTCGTTGCGGAAAGTTTGGGCGAACACCGGGGGGCGACGTTTCGCGTCACGCTGCCCAAGGCAGACGCGGGCGGTGCGACTTGATAGAAGACTCAAAGTACTTCGCCGACTCGCCCCCCGGTTGATCTGGGCGGTCACGCAGGATTCATCGCTATGTTGGAATCTCGCGTCGAAGCGAGAATCGCCCAGGCCCCGACCGCTGAACAGAATCGAAGGAGAAGCCATGCAGCGAGAAGAAGTTCGTGTGGTGTTGGTCGAAGACGAGCCAGACACCAGTGCGACGCTTGCCTGGCTACTGGAAGACGACGGTTACTCCGTTCGCATTGCCGGCAGCATCGCCGAAGCACACCTCATCGTTGAAGAGCATCGGCCGATTTGTGTTTTATTGGACCTGGGGCTCCCCGACGGCGATGGTTGCGACTTGGCGAGCCGCCTGCGCGAACGCTACGGCGCAGAGCTGGTGATCATCGCGGTGACAGGCAGAGTGGATCAGGCATCTCGCGACGCAGCTGAGCTCGCTGGCATCGACTTTGTTCTTGCCAAACCTGTGGACCAGAAGGACTTCAGGAAACTACTTCCCCCTCTTGGCAATCGGTGACATATGTCTGCCGGCGTAAGTTCGCAGCCGTCACGCGGTCAGCGGGTTGTGTTTGACGATCTCATCTTCGAATTCTCTCAAACGGTCTTTGCCGAAAAACAGCTCGGTGCCAACGAAGAACGATGGTGAGCCGAAGGCCCCGCGCTCAAAGGCCGATTGCGTGTTGGCGGCCAGCCGGGCCTTGACATCAGGCTCCTGGGCCTTGGCCAGCAGCGCAGCGCCGTCGAGGGCCGCATCGCGCAAGACGGCGGCGATCTCGCCGTCATCGTTCATGTTGCGGCCCTGCTCCCACATCGCCGAATACATCGCATCGATGGTCTGCGGCCCGCACCCAAGCGCCTGCGCCGCAACCGCCAGCCGCATGATCTTCAGCGTGTTCACCGGGAAGTGCGGGTTGAACTGAAACTGGCCGAGCTGGTGCCTGGCGGACAGGGCAAGTCGAAGGGCTGCGCAAGGCTTCGATCCGCGAAGTGGCCCCTGTCCTGAGCATGTCGAAGGGTCAGCCCGAACGGTGGGTGGGGCAGGGCAGCTGAGCTTGGTCACTAATGAGGAAAGGCGTTGTGAGAACGCACGGCCTGCGCCGTTCGCGCCGCCTTCACGCCCGCACCGCGCACCTCGAAGCGCACGGTCTGCAACACGCGGCCGTCGTGTGCCAGAAGTCGCAGCTCGTGCCGCCCGGGCCAGGGTGACCAGTTCAGGCGCTGGCCCTGGCCCAGGCGCTTGCCATCGAGCCACCACACGCCGCGCTCACCCTCGAAGCGAATGCGCTGGGCCTGCGGCGGCATGTCGGGGTCGAGCGCGAAGATGCTGCCGTCGCGTGGGCTGGTGATGCCGAAGCGCTGCGCGCCTTTCAACTGCGCGCTCGCCAGCCACTTCGTTTGTGTGGTGCCGGCGAGAAACAACTCGTCGCGCAGCGGTTCGCGCACGTCGGCGAGGTGCACACGCTCGGCCACCACGCCCGCCGGCATGGGCGGGCGGCGCGAGGGCGGGCCGGGGTGCAGGTGGCGCACCAGCGCCTGCCACACGGGCGCCGCGCCACTCACACCGCTCACGCGGTGCATGGCTTCGCCGCTCGCATTGCCCACCCACACGCCCACGGTGTAGCGGTCGGTGAAACCGATGCACCAGTTGTCGCGCATGTCTTTGCTGGTGCCGGTTTTGACGGCTGCAAAACCCGGGGTTACGAGCGCACTGTCGAGGCCGAAGGTGAGCACACGCGCAGCGTTGTCGGCGAGGATGTCGGTCACCAGATAGCTCGCCGCCGCATCGGCCACTCGCACCGGCTTTGGCGGTGGGGGCGATGGGCGCAGTGCCACCGGTGCGAGCATGCCGCCGTTGGCGAGGCTGCGGTAGGCGTTGGTCAGGGCGAGCAGCGTCACGTCGGCCCCACCCAGCGCGAGCGCGTGGCCGTAATAGCCGCCCGACTCGGAGAGCGACAACCCCAGCGCGTTCAAACGTGCCAGCACCGCATCGGGCCCGAGCATCGCGCCCACCCGCACCGCCGGCACGTTGAGGCTCGCACCCAGCGCGCTGCGGGCGCTGAGCCAGCCTTTGAAGGCCTTGTCGTAGTTTTGCGGCAGGTACAAACCATTGCCGGTGTTGAGCTGCGCGGGCGAGTCGTCGAGCAGGCTGGCCGGGGTGATGAGGCGGCGCTCGAAGGCGAGGCCGTAGACAAAGGGCTTGAGCGTGGAGCCGGGTTGGCGGCGTGCGAGCACACCATCGACCTCGGCCGCGTCTGAGAAGCTGCCGCTGGAGCCGACCCAGGCGCGCACTTCGCCGCTCGCGTTGTCGAGCACGACGATGGCGCCGTCTTCGACGTTGCGCCCGTTCAGCTCAGCGAGCTGGCGGCGCAGCGTGTGGATGGCAAAACGCTGCACCCGCGCGTCGAGCGTGGTGTGTTGCAGCGGCACGTTCGTCAGCGCGAGCTGCCGCGCAAAGTGCGGCGCGAGCTGCTCACCCAGCGGCATGCCGCCACGCCGGTTGAGGGCGCTGTGCGCCAGGCCGGTGACGCCTTCGCAGGCGAGTTGCTGCAGCTTCAACACTCCACACGCACGCTGGGCCACGCTGTCGGCGCTGGCGTTGGGGCCGCGCAGCAGGGCGGCAGAGATGGCCGCTTCATGGGCATCGAGCCCGCTCGGGTGTTTGGCGAACAGGGTCTGCGACAGCGCGTTGATGCCCACCAGCTCGCCGCGAAACGGCACGCGGTTGAGGTAAGCCTCCAGGATCTCGCTCTTTTTCCAACGGGCATCGAGCCGCGAGGCGGTGAAGGCCTGGCTCACCTTCTGCGCCACACTGCGCCCGCCGGCGGGGCGCGCGAGGTCGTCGTCGAGCAAGCCAGCCAACTGCATGGTCAAGGTCGACGCGCCCCGGGTGCGCGTGTTCCACACATTGGCCCAGGCGCTTTGCGCGACCGCGCTCCAGTCAACGCCGCTGTGTTCGTAAAAACGTTTGTCTTCGCTGAGCACGATGGCGTGCAGCAGCGCAGGCGAGGTGTCGCTCAAGGCCACCCAGGGCAGGCGGCGCACGGTTTTGTCGACGCGCACGGTTTGCATCGGCGTGCCGTGGCGGTCGAGCAGGGTGATGTCAGACGGGCGATGGGCGCCCTTCACTTCGGCGAAGCCGGGCACGGCTTGCGCGCTGTTTGCAGACACCACGAATACCAGAGCAAGCACCGTTCGACCTGAGCCTGAAATCCCGATCGCCCTGAGCCTGTCGAAGGGAGGGCCCACGGCACGCCACCAAGGCTTCGACACGTCCTGTCCTGAGCTCTGTCGAAGGGTCAGCCCGAACGGCATCAGGCTCACGGCCCGACCTCCAGCGCCGCGTTCGGCAGCTCGCCAAAGGTTTCGGGCGCATACATCGCCTCCACCCGTGTCGGCGGCAATAAAAACTTGCCCGGGTTGTTCAAACGCACGGTGTACTCGACCACGTGTTTGCCACGCGGCAAATACTCGTAGTAGCTGCGGAAGGCCTCGAAGCTGCGCTCCTCAAACGCCGGCCACACGGTGGTGTCGCGCTTCTCGCCGCTGGTCGCAATGCTGGAGTCACGCCCCAGCCCCGAGCCCAACAAGGTGGCACCGCCCGGCACCGGGTCGCTCAGCACCACCCAGGTCATGTCGCTTTGGGCGTCGATCTCCACCCGCACGCGCAGCACGTCACCGCGCGACCATTTGGCCTTGTCCTTTTGCTCCACTGCGCTGACGCTGCGCGTGAGCGTGTAGCCGGCGCGCAAGGGCGCTTTGAGCGGGATGGCGGCCAGGCTTTGCACCGTGAGCCAGGGCTTGCCGCTGCCCTCTTGCGTGACGCTCAGCGTGCCCGCCGCTTCCGGCCAGGCAAGCTTGACCGCGCCACCCGCGGCCTGCGCCGACCAATCGATCACCAGTGGCTGGGCGCCAGTGCTCGCGAGCGTCTTGCCGCTCACCGGGGTCGACTCAAACTTGGCCGAGAACTTGTCGAGCGCCAGCGAGCCCCACAGGTTGGCCGTGGTCGTGAGCCAGGCACCTGCACGCTGGCGCGCGAGGCTGCCGACCACCATGCGCGGGATGTCGTCTTTCCACGCCGGCTCGTCGAGCACCGCGAGGATGAGCCGGGCCGCGTTGGCGTCGGCGCTGTCCATCAGCCACCACCAGAAGTCGTCGGCCTCGTTGCTGAAGCGCAAGGTGGTGCCGGCGTAGGTGAGGCGGCTGCGCAAGATCTGTTGCGCTTCAGCCAGGCGCTTGGCCTGATCGGGCACACCCTTCACCCGCTTCAAGATGTTGAACCAGTCGATCACCGCCGCCGTGGGCCACAGGTTGGGCGTGAGGTTAATCGAGCCCAGCATCTTGGGGCTGGCCCGGCCGTACCGAGACAGCGCTTCGATGGCGGCGAGCTTGCGCACATCAAGATCAGCCCGCGGCGACCAAAACTTGCGCTCGATGCGGCCTTCGACAAAAGCCGTCAAGCCATCGAGCATCTGCGCCTGGGCCGGTGCCGGCAGCGCAAAACCCGCTTCGTGCGTGGCCGCCAACACGTAGGCGGTGAGGCGGTCGCTGCCACGCGCGCCGTCTTCGGCACGCGGCGGGAAGTAGCTCGCCAGGCCATCGCTGTCGAGGTAGGTCGGCAAGGCATTGGCGACCGCGCTCCACAAGGCGGCGTCTTTCAGGCCAACGGCTTTGGAGGTTTTTTGCTCCAGGCAGCTGAAGGGGTAGGTCTCGAAGTAGCGCCGCATGCCGGGCAGCGCGCCGCTCAGCTTGGGCTGCGCCGCCACCAAAATGCCGCCACGCTTGGCGCCGCTTTCGGGCAAGGCATCGGCCGGGGCCGCAATCGGCAAGGTGAATGGCCCATCGAGCTGCTGCAGCGTGGCTTGCAACACCCGCACCGGCACGGCGGGGCTGACCAGTTGCGTGATCTTCAAGCGGTCTTTGGTTTTCTCGGCGCCCAGCTCTTCGGCCGCGGCCTCCCAGGTGATGCTGAAGGCCTCGGGCGGCACGGCCACGCCCCAGGTGATCTCTTTGGCTGCACCTGCCGCCACTACCACTTCTTGCGGTGCAAACGTCAACGGTGTGCGGGTGATTTCCTCTTTTGCATCACCCGCGCTGTTGGCCGTGCCTTGCAGCGTGGCACTCACCTTCATCTCGCGCGCGGTGGTGTTGCGCAGCGTGAGCAGGGCGGTGAACTGGTCACCCTCGCGCACCAGCGGTGGCAGGCCGGCGAGCAGCTGCAAGTCTTGCGTCACGCGGATGCTGGTGCTGCCGCTGCCAAACTGCTGCGCACCGGCATCGGCAATCGCCACCAGCGAGAAGCTGGTCAAAGAATCGTTGAGCGGCACCTCGACCACAGCCTCGCCGTTGGCGTCGAGCACCACCCGGTCTTTCCACAACAACAAGGTGTCGAACAACTCGCGGGTGGCGTTCTTGCCGCCCCCACCGCCTGCGGCCACCGCCTTGCGGCCGTAGTGCCGGCGGCCGATGATTTCGCTCTGACCGGTGCTGGTTTCCACACCCCAGGGGCGCTGCTGGATCATTGCGTGCAGCAAATCCCAGGAATCGTTGGGCCGCAACGCGAGCAGGCCTTCGTCGACCGCGGCAAACGCCACCTCGGCACCGGCCAGTGGCTTGCCTTCATGCGTGACCTTGATGCGCGCCAAGGCCTTCTGGCGAATGGCGTACTGCGGCTTGTCGGCCGTCACGCTGACCTGCAGCGTGTGCTCGGCCAGGCCCACTTCAAGCGCCGCCACACCGAGCTTGAAGGCAGGTTTGGACAAGTCGACCATCGCGGTCGGCGCCTGGTACTCGCGGCCTTCGTACCAGAACGAACGGGCCCAGTTCACCGGCTCCTTCCAGCCCCAGGTGAAGAACGAATACCAGGGCACCTCGCGAATGCGGCCACGCAGCGCGAGCACGCTCACGTACACATTGGGGCCCCAAGTTTTGGCGACCTTCAGCTCGATGGTGGGGTCGTCGCCACGCAGCGTGACCACCTGCGTCGAGATCACCCCTTCACGCTCCACGCTCACCAGCGCGGTGGCTTCACGGAAGGGCATGCGCACTTGCAGGCGCGCGGTTTCGCCGGGGGCGTAACTCTTCTTCTCGGGCAGCACGTCGATGCGGTCGTCGTTGTCTTGCGCAAACCAAAGCTCGCCTTGGCGTGTGACCCACACGCTGGCGGCGGCTTCGGCCTTGTTGCCGGCGCCGTCTTGCGCTTGTGCGATCAGCTCCACCTGGCCGGCGGTGGACAACTCGGCCTCGCACAACAGCAGGCCCCGGTCGTCGGTGCTGCCGCTGCACAACGAGCCGAGGTCGGTGATTTCGGTGCGGTTGTCGTAGGCGTAGAAGCCGCCCACCATGCGCTTGCGGCTGCTGATGACCTGCGCCGCACGACCGCGCACCTCAACCCGCTGGCCCTTGATCGCCTTGCCGGTGGTGTCGAGCGCGAGCGCCTGAAACTTCACCTTGCCACGGCTGCTGGCCCACGAGCCGGCTTTCACCCCCAGCACCACTGCGCTGGGCCACAGGTTGATGCGGGTGGCTGCCGTTTGCACCTCACCATTGGGGTCGTTGAAGGTGGCTTCGGCGAGCAGCTCGCTGGCGCGGGTGAGCTTGGGCAGGCTTTTGAGCGTGACGCTGGCGGCACCGTTGCGGTCGGTGGTCAGCGGCTGTTTGTCGGCGACGAGTTTGCCGCCGCCTTGGGGCTGCTCTTCGTCGCCTTCGGCGTCGTTCTGGCTCAGGTCACGCGGCGGCCCGAAGCTGAAGCCGTCGTGGGCGGGGAAGTTAATGCCGCGCTCGCGCAGCAGGGCCGTCAAACGCACCGGGGCTTGGCCCATGCCACCGCCAGAGAGGTAGTTGAGCTGCACGCTGAGCGGCATCTCGGTGGGGGCGACCGCCACCAACTTGGGGCCGCTGACACGCGCGTCGACCAGGGGCAGGCGGAACTCTTCGACCCGGAAGTCACCGCTGCGCCAGTTGCTGCGGCGGGTGTTGTCACCGCTTTTCTCAACGCTGCCTTCGCGCTCCAGCACCACCTCGTACACACCAAGCTTGGCGGCGGCGGGGATGTTCCAGCTGGCCGAGGCGTTGCGCACGCCGTTCCACTTCAGTGGCTGCACAAACTCCTGGCCGCTGCCCTGGTGCACGATCTTCATGCGCGTGGGCAGCTCGTCAGCTTTGAGCTGGGCCAGACCCGTGGAGGTTTCGCGGCGCATGAAGTGCTTCATGGACACGGTTTCACCGGCGCGCAGCAGCGTGCGGTCAAACACCGTGTGGGCGCGCAGATCGGCCTGCGGCTCGTTGCTGGTGGGCTGGTTGAAGCGCCACGGCTCGACGCCTTTTTGCCAGCTGCTGAACATGAAGGCCATGTCGGTGGCGCCCTTGGCCTGGGCTTTTCGCGCGGTGACGAAGTAGCCCGCTTCGCCGGGGCATTCACCCAGCTGCATCGGCAACACCTTGTCGACGCGGGCCAGGCCTTGTGCATCACTGCGGCCGGCCCACAGGCGCTGGCCGGCGCAGTCGTTGACGGCCACTTCGGCGTCAGCCACCGGCTTGCCTTTGTCGAGCGAGGTCACCCAGACCAGGCTGCTCTCGCGGCCCAGCTTGAAGTGCACCCCGAGGTTGGTGACGAGCACCCCGGTGCGCACGTACATCGGCGCCTTCTTGTCGAGCAGCGATTCACCCAGGCGGCCCGATTCGATCTCGACCACGTGGTAGCCCGGCTCGGGCAGCGGAATGCCCACCACCTCGAACGGGCGCGGGTCTTTGCCTTCGAGCTGCGGCAGGTCAAGCCGGCGCACCTCGCTCGCCTTGTTCAACAGCGACAGCTCACGCGAGGCCAGGTAGCGCACCTGCTTGACCTGCTTGCTGCGGCCTTTGGAGTCGGTGACGGTTTCGGTGCTGAACCACTGCGACTGCGGCAAACCCGCCTCTTGCGCGCTGAGCTGGCTCTCGTGGTGGGTGGCCAGCAAGCGGTACCAGGCGAACACATCGGCGTCGCTGCGCAAGGTCTTGATGCGCACCGACCCGGCCTTGGCCGCCGAGCGCAAGTCACCCTGCACATGGCGCAGCGTGAGCGGCAGCATGGCCTCGCCTTGCAGCTCGACCACGCCAAAGGGCGCGGCGGCAAACTTCGCAATGGGCGGCGCATCGCCGGTGGCCACCTTGAGCGGGAAGCTCGCCGCATTGGTGAGCAGCCGGCCGGTGCTGTCTTTCACGTCGCGCGGCAGCTCGAGTGTGAAGCTGGCGTTCTCAGGCAAGGGGGTGGCAAAGCGCAAGTCGCGCAACTCGGTGGCCTTGTCATCTTTGTCAAACACGGGTGACAGGGCGGCACCCGATGCAGGCTTCAAGCGCACACCTTGCGCCACGGCACGCGGCACCGGCGATGAGAAGCGCAGCGTCATCGGGCGAATCGGCAGGCAGGGTGCGTCGGCACGCTCGCGCTCGCAGCTGAACTCGGCGGTGAACGCCGGGCGCACATGAAAGTCAAAGCGCTGCTCACTGCGTGTCACGATCTTCGGGTTGGCCTGCGCAGCAATGCCCAGGCCCCAGACCAGGCGCACGGACGCGTCGGCCGGCAAGGGGCGCTGGCAGGCGAGCATCAGCCATTGCGCCGCCTGCTTTTGCAAACGGCGTGCTTTCAACACCTCGTCACGCACCGTGCCGGTCACCACACGCACGGGCACCCGTTCGCCAATGCCTTCGATCTCGCACGCTGCGTTGGCCAGCACCGTGGCCTCAACGGCGGGGCCGTTCAGGCGCAGCATGAAATGCTGGTCTTCTTCGATCTGGCCGCCGTAGGGCAGCGTCGAGATCACCGCGGGGCCGCCGGTGTTGAAGTTGAACTGGGTGGCGCCGCTCAGGCTGCCGGCGAGCGGCTTCCACTCGGCGCGCGCCGTCACGGCGCAGCGGGTGCCTGGCGGCAATGCTTCGTCAAAGTCATACAACCACACACGCTCGTTGGCCCAGCGCCCGCTGCCCTTGGGCGCGGCGCCTTCGCAGCTGAGCTTGAACGGGTCGGCCACACGCAGGTCGCCCAAGGGCACGACCGCTTCGGAAAACTTGATGGTGAGCTGGCGCACCTGGGCCACTTCGCCTTGTGGCGTGAGGCTGGTGACGGTGGCGGCGTGTGCGGTGGTGCCGGCGATGAGCGCGGCTGCGACAGCGGCGCGTTGGATGAAGCGGTGCATGCGGTGGCTTCCTTGCCTTCTTGGGTGGCGGCAAGGATACGGCAATGATCCGATCACGCTGAGCCTGTCGAAGCGCCGCGCCGGGACCTCGACAGGCTCAGTCTGAACGGGTCAAACCATCAGCCCTCGGGTCGTTTCTCTTCGAGCTCGCGGCGGCGCGCCTGGGTCTCGATTTCACGCAAGCGTGCGTCGATCACCGAAGCCTCGATGAAATCGGCCGAGGGGTTGCTGCGGGCGAGCTTCTGGCCAGCGCGCAGGCGGTCGATTCCGCCGGTGAGGTCACCCACGGCGATGCGCGATTCGGCTTCGGCACGCAGCGCACGCAAACCATGGCCGAGCTGCTGCCACGAGCGGCCCAACTGCGCCCACACGCTGGCGTCTTGCGGGTGCAGCGTGGTCCAGGTCTGCATGTCTTCGACGCTGCGCTGCAGCGCCGGTTTGTCAAGCAGCATCGCCACCTGGGCCGACAGCAGCATCACCGCACGCGAGGGCGCTGCGCCTTCGGCACGGGCATACGGTTGAAGCGCCTCGGCGGCACGCGCGGCATCACCGCGCGCCAGCAGCGACTGCACCTGAAGCATCACCACCTCACGCTGCGCCTGCGCGTCGCTGCGCGGGCTGCCGCGTACCAGGCCGAGCGCGAGCTGCAAGGCCGTGTCGGCCCGCGCCCAGTCACGCAGCAGCGTCGACGCGAGGGCGCTGGCATACGCCGCCATCAGTTTGTCAGACACGCTGGCCGTGGGCGGCGCTTCGAGCGCCTGCCAGCGGCGCAAGGCATCAACCCGCGCATCCATCATCACCTTGGCACGCGCCTGCGCCGCGGTGTGGGCCAGCACACTGACCGGCGGCGCCGGTGTGGCCGTGCCCATGCGCGAGCGGGCCTCGCCAATGCGCTCGGCGTTGAGCGGGTGACTGCGCAGGTAAGGGAAGCCACCGCTGTCGTTGAGGCGCGAAGACTGGTCGAGCTTCTCGAACATGGCGGCCATGCCGCCGGGCGAAAACCCGGCCTTGGTGAGCACGCCGAAGCCGATGCGGTCGGCCTCGCGCTCCACGTCGCGCGAGAAGTTGAGTTGCCCTTGGATGGCCGCCGCCTGGCTGCCCGAGATGATGGCGTTGGCGCCGTCCACCCGGTTGCTGCGGCTGGCGGCGATCATGCCGAGGATCATGCCGGCCAGGCCGATCAGCGACTGCCGCGCACTGTTGGCCATGCCCCGCGCGATGTGGCGCTGCGAGATGTGGGTGAGCTCGTGCGCGAGCACCGAGGCCAGCTCGTCGCGGGTTTGGGTCATCGCGATCAGGCCCAGGTGCACACCCACATAACCGCCCGGCAGTGCAAACGCGTTGACGCTGCGGTCGCGCACGAGAAAGGCTTCCCAGGCGAACTGCTGGTCGAGGTCAAACGCGATGTCACCGCGCTCGCGGGCGGCGGCCACCAGCGGCTGCCAGAGTGTTTGCAGGTACTCCAGCAGCAGCGGGTCGTCGAGGTAGTCGGGGTCGCGGCGGATGTCGCGCATGATTTGCTCGCCCAGGCGGCGCTCGTTGCCCACGCTCAGGTCGTCAGAGGCCGCTTCGCCCAGGGCCGGCAGGCGGTCTTGCGCCCACACGGGCGGTGCGGCCGGCAGCAGCAGGCTCAGGGCACACAGGCCGGCGAGCAGGCGCTTCGCGGATGGCAAACCAAGCGGCAATCGAATGGGATCGTTCAAAACGGCAGGGGTGAGAGGCGAACCCGTTGGAGCAGGTCAAGGGCCGGAAGGTTCAGCCCGCGATGCGTCGCTATGATGCCAGCGACACATTGCCCGCATGTTTCCCGACCATGTCAACGTCTGCGCCTTCACCGCCTTTATCGCCTTCATCGCCACTCACCCACTTCGATGAGCAGGGGCAGGCGCACATGGTCGATGTGTCGGCCAAAGCCGAAACCCACCGCGTGGCACGCGCCAGCGGCGTGATCCGCATGCTGCCGGCCACCTTGGCGCTGATCCAGTCGGGCAACGCGAAAAAGGGCGACGTGATCGGCATTGCGCGTGTGGCCGCTATTCAGGCGAGCAAACGCACGGCCGAGCTGATCCCGCTGTGCCACCCGTTGCCGATCACGCGTGTGGCGGTGTCGTTCGAGGTTGATGCTGCGGCGAACCTGGTGCGCTGCGTGGCGCAGGTCGAAACACTGGGCCGCACCGGCGTTGAAATGGAAGCACTGACCGCCGTGCAGGTGGGCCTGCTCACCATCTACGACATGTGCAAGGCGGCCGACCGCGGCATGGTGATGGGCGAGATTCGTGTGCTTGAGAAACACGGCGGCAAGTCGGGCGACTGGGTCGCACCCCCTGTCAGTCGTTCGGGCTGAGCTCGTATTTCCGATCGGGCTGAGCTTGTATTCCCGTTC
>JBBRFR010000041.1:0-16168 GCA_038241485.1 Burkholderiales bacterium | reverse complement strand
AACTGCTGCTGGTCGCAGCCCTGTCGGCTGCTGCCATGTCGGTTGCGTGCATGCCGCAAAGCAACCCACCCGCCAACCTGGTGCTGGACACAACCCGGCCCACCGATGCGGGCAAATACGTGATCCAGATCGCACCGCCCGAGCAGAAAGTGCGAGTCAACCAGATCCAGACCTGGCGCATGGTCTTGCGCACCGCGGCGGGCGAGCCCGTGAAAGGCGCGACCATCGAGGTGGGGGGTGGCATGCCTGAGCACGGCCATGGCTTCCCGACGCAGCCGAAGGTCTCGCCTGGCAGTGAACCCGGGCACTACCTGCTCGAAGGCATGAAGTTCAGCATGACCGGCTGGTGGGAAATCAAACTCAGTGTCCAGTCACCTCTCGGTGCAGACCGGGTGACCTTCAACACCGTGCTGCCGGCAGGGTCGTCTTGAACCATGTTCACGGGGCCGCGAGGTCTCTCACCCGCAAGAGGAACGTATGGGCCGGATCAATTTTTTTTGGGCGCTTTTGCTGATGGGCGGCACCGCCTGCAGCGTCACTTCACGTGACGCTCAAGTTGCGGTAGCCGAGGCGCCGGCGGTCGAGCGGCCGGCCGATGGTGCGGCCCAGCGTTTGCCCGCTTACGAGCCGCGGTTTGGGCGCACCCGCCCGGTGATCGCCGTCGTCGGCGAAAACTACTACACGGAACTCACCGACTACGTGGTGCCCTACGGCATCCTCGCGGGTTCGGGGGTGGCCGAGGTGTGGGCCTTGGCCACGCAGCCGGGGCCGATCCGAATGTTTCCCGCGCCGCTGAAGGTTGAGCCTCAGGCCACGACCTCGGCGTTTGACGCCCGCTTCCCCGAGGGTGCCGACTACGTCATCGTGCCCGCTGTGCACCGCGACGACGACCCCACCCTCATCGCCTGGGTGGCGGCGCAGGCCCGCAAGGGCGCCACCGTCGTGGGCGTGTGCGACGGCGTGTGGGTGCTCGCGCGCGCGGGCCTGCTCAACGATCGCAAGGCCACGGGCCACTGGTACTCCTTCCAGGATTTGCGCAAGAAGTTTCCACAAACCGACTGGCTGACCAACAAGCGTTACGTCGCCGATCGCAAGGTTGTCACCACCACCGGCGTGACGGCAACGATCCCGATCTCGTTCGCCTTGATCGAAGCCATCGCCGGCCGCGATCGTGCGGTCAGCGTGTGGCCACCTCGTTGGGTGGCAGCGCGGCTTCGCTGTCGCCCGCGCATTCCAGCGAGACCTTCCAGTTCGCGTGGCGCCATAAGTTCACCGTGGCGGGCAACTTCCTCTCGTTCTGGGCGCATGAAGATGTCGGCATCACGGTGGCCCCGGGCGTCGACGAAATCGGCCTGGCCTTGCAGGCCGAGGTCTATTCGGCCACCTTCCGCTCCACCGCGTATACCGTTGCGCAGGAGCCGGGGCCGTTGAAGACCAAGCGCGGCCTCACGATCATTCCCGACCGCATCGCCGGCAAAGATGCCCCGCGCCGGTTGCTGCCACCCACCGATGGCGCGCGCCCATTGCTCGCGCTCGACCAGGCGCTCAAGGGCATTGAAGCCGACTACGGCCCGCGCACTGCGGCCTGGGTGGCGCTGCAAATGGAGTACATCGGCAACTGACGCCGGTGGGGCGATCCGCAGATGTTCACCACCCTCCACCTGGACTCGGCCGTGCCGCTGCCCCCACAAACTAACGACGTGGCCCGGCCGGCCGCCGCCGGTTTGCCCGGCTCACTGGTCGCCGCATTGCGCAGCCAGGCCCGCTCACGTGCCGACCACGCGGCGCTCATCTTCTTGCCCGACGGCCACACCGAAGCGGCCCGCCTGACCTACGCCGAACTCGACCGCCGCGCACGCGGGTTTGCCGCCCACCTGCAGCAGCTCGGTCTCGCCGAGCGGCATGTCTTGCTGATGCTGCCCTCGGGCGTGCACTACGTGGTGGCATTTCTGGGCAGCCTGTATGCAGGCGCGATCCCGGTGCCGGGCTATGCGCCCGGCAACAGCATGCATGCCCAGCGCATGGCCCACATCGCCGCTGATTGCCACGCCGCTGCCGCGGTGGTTGCAGCGCCAGAGGGCGCGCAGGCGGCCCACCCCCGGTTGCAAGAGTTCATGCAGGCACAACCCGAGTGCCGCGTCCTGACCGTCGATGACGACGGCCTGTTGCCCGGCGGGCCCGGCGAGGCCGCCTGGTTGCCGACCCCGTTGCAGCCCACATCGATTGCCTACCTGCAGTACACCTCGGGCTCCACCAGCCAGCCGCGTGGGGTGATCGTCACCCACGGCAATCTGCTGGCGCATGCGGCGGGCTGGGCTGCCGAGCCGGGGCTGGGGGGCGACGATGTGTTCGTCACCTGGTTGCCCCTGTTTCACGACATGGGGCTGATCTTGGGCGTGCTGCAAATGCTGCAAAGCGGTGGCACGGTGGTGCTGATGCCGCCCTCGGCCTTTGTTGAAAAGCCGCTGCGGTGGCTTGCCGCCATCAGTCGCTACCGTGGTACCGCCAGCTACGCCCCCAACTTCGCGTATGAGCTGTGTGCCGCCTCTACCGATCTGGAGTCGATCGCCGAGCTGGAGCTGTCGTGTTGGGCGGTGGCCGGCAATGGAGCCGAGCCCGTCCAAGCCGACACGATGGCGCGTTTTGCGCTGAGCTTCTCGCCCTGCTGATACCGCTAGCAGGCCATGAACCCTGGGTACGGGTTGGCCGAAGCCACCCTCACGGTGACGCGACAGCCACGCTTGCATCCGGCGGTGCCCATCGAGGTCGACACCGAATCGCTGGCCCTGGGCCGCTTGCTGCCGCCGCGCGAGGGCCAGCCCAGCCGCAAGCTGGTTGGCTGCGGCCGCGCGTGGCCTGGCGCGCGTGCCGTGATCGCCGATGTGAGCACTGCTCTGGCCCTCCCTGACGGTCGGTGAGATCTGGGTGGAGGGCGACGTGGTCACCCAGGGCTACTGGCAACGCGCCGAGCAGACCCTTGCCACCTTTGGCGCGCACCTGGCCAGCGGCGAAGGGCCTTTCATGCGCACCGGTGACCTCGGCGCCTGGCTCGGTGGCCAGCTGTATGTGACGGGGCGCATCAAAGACCTGATCGTCATCCGCGGGCAGAACCACTACCCGCAAGACATCGAACACACCGTGCAAAGTGCGCATGCCGCGCTTGCACCCGCACATGGCGCCCGGCCTCGGTGCCCATGACTTCAAGCGGCAAGATTCAGCGCCAGGCCAGCCGGCACGCCTACCTGCACCGGGAGTTCGATGCGCTGCACAGCTGGAGCCAAGACAGCAGCACGCACGCCCCGGCATCGCCTGCACCAACACAAGCGCCAGCCGTGACATCACAGCGCGAGCTGGCCGGCTGGCTCACCGAGCGTATCGCCACCATGCGCAGCCTGGCGGTGCACGAGGTGCCACCCGACGAAGCTTTCACCGCGCTTGGCCTTGATTCGCTCGAACACGTGGCGCTGTCGGGTGAGCTGTCGTCGCGGTTGGGGTGCCCTGTTGAGCCGACCCTGCTCTACAAACACCCGAGCATCAGCGCACTGGTTCGCCACCTGTGCGGCGCCGACCTCACACCGGCCGGCGCGCCGCCGCTGCGTGAGCCCATCACGGCCGAAGCGATTGCGGTGGTGGGCATCGCTTGCCGCTTCCCAAAAGCCGATTCGGTGCAGGCCTTCTGGCGCTTGCTCGACGAGGGTGTCGACGCGATCACCGAGATCCCGGCCTCTCGCTGGCCCACCGAGGGCTTCTACGAGAGCGGCTTCCCGGTGAGCGGCAAGTCGTGCAGCAAATGGGGCGGTTTCGTCGAAGGCATCGACCAGTTCGACGCGCACTTCTTCGGCATTTCACCGCGCGAGGCCGTGGGCATGGACCCGCAGCAGCGCCTGCTGCTGCACACCGCCTGGCACGCCCTTGAAGACGCTGGCGTGCGCCCCGATGCGCTGGCTGGCAGCGACACCGGCGTGTTCATCGGCGCAATGACGCGCGACTACGAGTTGCTGCAGATCACCCAGCGGGCCACGCTCGACGCCTACTCTGGCACTGGCTCCCAGTCGAGCATTCTGGCCAACCGGCTGTCTTACCTGTGGGGAGCACGGCCCGAGCTGGACAGTGGAAACGGGGTGCTCCTCGTCCCTGGTGGCGCTGCACCAGGCACGCGGCAGCCTGCTGTCGGGCGAATGCAACCTGGCGCTCGTTGGCGGGGTCAACGCGCTGCTCGCGCCCGAGCTGTTCGTGGCGCTGTCGCAAGCGCAGATGCTGTCGCCCGATGGCCGCTGCCGCACCTTCGACGCCGAGGCCAACGGCTATGTGCGCAGCGAGGGCTGTGCCGTGCTGGTCTTGAAGCGCCACAGCGACGCGCTGCGTGACAACGACCGTGTGCTGGGCCTTCTGGCGGGCTCGGCCGTCAACCAAGACGGCAAGAGCAACGGCCTCACTGCGCCCAACGGGTTGGCTCAGCAGGCGGTGATCCGGCGTGCGCTGGCGAGCGCCGGCGTGAGCGCGCAAGACGTGAGCCTGGTTGAGGCCCATGGCACCGGCACTTCGCTGGGCGACCCGATCGAGGTCGATGGCATTGCGCAGACCTACGGCGTGCATTCGGCCACGCAGCCCACCCTGTGGATGGGCTCGGTCAAGAGCAACATCGGCCACACCGAGCCCGTGGCTGGCCTGGCGGGTGTGATCAAGGTGCTGCTCGCGCTGCAACACGAGCGCATACCGCAGACGCTGCACGTGCGCCAGCTCAACCCGCACATCCGCATCGAAGGCAGCCGCTGCGCCGTCGCGACCCAGTCTCAGCCGTGGCCGCGCAGCGAGCGGCCTCGGCTGGCAGGTGTCAGCTCGTTTGGGTTTGGCGGCGCCAATGCGCACGTGGTGCTGCAAGAGGCGCCACTGCCTGTGGCCGGCAACGCGGCCAGCGACGCGATGCTGCCGCCACGCGTTGAGCTGCTGACGCTGTCGGCCAAGACCGGCCCGGCTCTACGGGCCTCGGCACGCGGCTACGCGAGCTTTCTCTTGAGCGACGACGCACCCTCGCTTCGAACGGTGTGCCACACCGCAAATGCCCACCGCAACGCGATGTTTCACCGTGTGGGTTTTGTCGCGCAATCGAAGCAGGAGCTTGCGCACGCGCTGCAGCGTTTTGCCGGCAGCGACGAAACCGCAACTGCGTTCAGTGCTCAGGTGTTCGGCGCCGCGCAGTGCAAGACGGCGTTGCTGTTCACGGGCCAACTTTCACGCCTGCGTGCGTGAGCTGCGTCTCAGCCCGCCGTCGATTCCGCTGGTGTCGAACCTCACCGGCCGGGTGATCGGCGACGAAGTCACGGATCCTCGGTATTGGGTGGAGCACGTGCGCAAACCGGTGGAGTTTCTGGCCGGCATGCGGGACGCTCGTCTCCTCTCGACTTTGCAATTCCTGCCCGTGGCAGAACAATCGTGAAAGTTGTGCCCGCTTCCTGCGACGATTTCACAGAAACCGAGCCGCCATGGCCAGTCACGATCTCCCGCACGATGTAGAGCCCGAGTCCCATGCTGGATTTCGACTGCTCATGGATTTCCTTGCCGGCAGCCGGTGCACGAACCAGGGGCTCGAAGATCGACTGCAACGCAGCCGCGGGGATCGGAGGCCCGAAGTTGGTGATGCGCACCTCGATGTCTTCATTTGTGGCGGCTTGTGCCGTCAGCGATATGGGCTTGCCTCGATCACCATGCTGCACGGCATTGCTGAGCAGGTTGATCAGCAGTTGCTGCAGCCGCGGTGCATCCCCCGACATGACCAGATCACCGGAGACCTCTTCGTCGAAGGTTTGCTCGGGGTTGACCGTCCGGATCATTTCGAGGGCCGACGCGCACACCTGAGCCAGGTTGCAAGTGCTTCGCTCCAGCGGGATGCCGGCACCCATCCGGGTTCGCGTGAACTCGAGCAGGTCGTTGATCAGCAAGGTCATGGCGGTCGAGGCGCGCTGGATGCGAGCGCCGGCATCGTGGCGCGCTTTTTCCGAAAGCATCGGCCTGAGAAGGAGCTGCCCCGTGAGGACGACAGTTTGCAGGGGAGTGCGCAGGTCGTGTCCGAGCACGGCCAAGAACATGTCGCGTGACGTCGTCACGCCTGACGAGTAACTGGCAACCGATTCCGCAAGGGCCTGATCGATCGCCTCGTTGAAACGCAGGATCTCTTCGATCTCCGCTGCTCCTGCCGGCGCATCGGCGCCGGCGGCCCTGTCGCGCTTCCAAAGTGCCAAGACGCTTGCGCGCAGCGCCCGGAACTCGGCAACCACTTGCTCCAAGTCAAAACCGGCGAGCTGCCGCAAAGTGCCATGCTGAGTGGCGGCCGTGTCTGCCCCGGTGTCGGGGGGTGCGTCGCCGGTCGATTTAGTGGCTCGCTCCCTCTCTGTCTGGCGCGTTTCCATGTCGGTCACGACGACCATCAACATCTCGCGGCAGTGGTCGCGCAAGTCCGCGTCGGACATGGTCCGAGCGATCGGCAGCGTCCGGGCGAAAGACTCCCACTTGGCCACGATCGCGTCGTGGTTTTCTCTGATGAAGGTGGCGAGGAGCATTTGGATTTTCGGGTTGGGTTCAAGCACGCTAGTGCATGAGGGCAAAGAAAGAAATAGTGGTCCCTGGCAGCGTAAGGTCTTTGACAGGTCGAGCACTTGTCTGACACGGCTGGACTAAAAAGCGAGATATGTTTGTGCTCACGAGTTTGTCTCGGAATAGCAGGGCTGATCCCAGCGAGAGCCCCATGCCGAAACGAGCCATATGGTCACCATCCCGAAGCATGAGCCACAACCCTGCGGAGAACCGAAGCGTGCGAAACCAACGACGCGCAGCTAGACTCACGGAACGAGCCGTGGTTCACTCTGGGGGTTTTTTTTCGCGAGCGCCGGAGCCGGTCTTTGCCGTTGGGCGTAGCATCGTTTTGCTAGGCAAGGTTTCACTCAAGGTGCCCCCTGCACCGCCCCGTCAGCCACGGAGCGACCCAAGCGCGCGCGCGATGCGCGCTTCGGCACTCCGCCCTTCGAAAATGAAGCCCATGATGCGCAGCGAGATGATCCTATCCGCGCTCGATGATGCCGTGGTGGAAGGCGCGGACTCGCAGCACGTCGCCACGCAAACCGTTCGCGCCTTGACCCTGCTGCTACGAGAGCTCAAACCATTGGTGGGCGATTTGGCCGTGCGCGCGCTCTACGTTCGCAGCCTGCATCTCGCCCGTTCGTCCTTCGAACGTCCCGCGGCGGAGCTCGAATCTCTCGATCAGCTGCTGACTCCCTTGCATCTGGATCTCTCGTCGCGCCCGCCGGCGCAAGCGCGCAGCGCTGCCGAGGCCCTGCTCACAGCCCTTGCCAATCTTCTCGTGTCTTTGATCGGAGAGCCGCTCACCGATCGCCTGTTGCACAAGGCCTGGAGCAACGTATCCGCTGCGACGTCCTGGCAGGTGAAATCGTCATGACCCGAAACGTCTCCATCTCCCGTCTGCCAAGCGGAGTTCCCGGGCTCGACCCTTTGCTCGGGGGCGGCCTGGCCGAATATTCTTTCAACATCATTGCCGGGCAACCGGGTGCGGGCAAGACGACGCTCGCGCACCAGATGATGTTCGCGTTGGCGAACCCAGAACGCAAGGCGCTCTTCTTCACGGTGCTGGGCGAGCCGGCGCTCAAGATGCTGCGCTACCAGCAGCAGTACCACTTCTTCGATATCGAGAAGATCGACAACGCCATCCGTTTCGTCAACCTCGGTGTAGAGGTGCTGAGCGGCGATTTCGATCGCGTCATGGCCCGCATCGTTGAGGAGGTCGAGAGTTTCGAGCCTGCCTTCGTGTTCGTCGACTCGTTCCGCTCAGTGACTCAGGTCGCCGGTGCGCTGAGCGAAAAAGGCGCGTTGCAAAACTTCGTTCAGCTCCTCGCCATCCAGATGACGAGCTGGCAGGCAACGACCTTCCTGATCGGTGAGTACAACCTTCTCGACAGCGAAGCCCACCCGGTGTTCACGATTGCCGACGGCATCCTGATGCTGACGCAGAGCCTCACGCGCAACTCGATGGTGCGCAAGATCCAGGTCGCGAAGATGCGCGGTCAGGCCACTCTCGCTGGGCTCCACACGTTCAGGATCACCGATGACGGCGTGCAGGTGTTTCCCCGCACACTGTCGAGCAATGCGTCGAAAACAAACGCGCCAAGCGGCCCCACCAAGGCCGAAAAGCGTCCCGCCCTTTCACTGGGGATTTCGGTGCTCGACGAGATGATGGGTGGCGGCTTGCCGGCCGGCTACTCAATGTTGGTGGCGGGCCCGTCCGGCTCGGGCAAGTCGCTGCTGGCCACGGCGTTTCTCGCTGAGGGGGCGCGGGTCGGCGAGAAAGGTGTCGTCGCCGCGTTCGAGATGGGGCTAGGCCAGGCGCACAACCCGCGCCTCGCTGAACTCGTCGATGGCGGTCATGTCGGCGTGGTCGACACGCGTGCACTCGACCTCTCGATCGACGAAACCCTCTACGCACTGACCGAGATGATCAAGGCGACCGGTGCCACGCGGGTCGTCATCGATTCGCTGTCGGGCTTCGAGCTGGCACTGGCGCCCACCTTCCGCGAGGATTTTCGTGAATCGCTGCACCGCATGGTGGCCGTGCTGACTGGCCTGGGCGCTACGGTGCTGATGGTCTCCGAGCTTGAAGACCGATACAGTGATTTGCGCTTCAGCCCTTACGGCGCGGCCTTTCTCACCGACGCGATCATCGTGCAGCGGTATGTTGAGTTGCGAGGTGACCTGAAGCGCGTGATGGCGGTGGTCAAGTTGCGCAACCGCCGGCACAGCCACTCCCTGCGCCTGTACGAGATCACCGACGAGGGGATCGTGATTGGCCAAGCCAGGCCGGAGATGGAAGCCCTCCTGACGGGTCATCCTCGATCGGCGTCAGCTCCGCCTTCGACGTAGCGAGAAGCCGTCATGGTTGCAAACAAGTCCGAGGGATTGCCGAATTCGCCAGAGCGCTTCCTTGACATGCGCGAGGCCGCCCTGAACGTGCGCGAGAAGGCCCTGCGCGAACGCGAAGAGGCCTTCGAGAACCAAGAAAAGCGCGCTCACGAACCGGTGGACAGCATTACGCCTGACGAGAAAGAGCAGCACTCAGAAGCCGAAAAGAGTTCCGAAGTGGAGACGCAGAACCGCGAACTCCGCCTCGCCAACGAACATCTGATCCTCGCGACGATTGAAGCTCAGGAGCTTCGAGAGGCCGCAGTGATGGCTCGCAGGCGGCAGGATGAATTTCTGGCCATGCTGGCGCACGAGCTGCGCAACCCACTCGGACCGATCCGCAACGCCGTGGAAATCCTGGCCCGATTGGACGACGCGAAGCCGATACCCGGGTCGGTCCTGGACATCATTCGGCGCCAGGTTCAACAGATGGCGCGCCTGCTGGACGATCTGCTTGATGTATCTCGCGTCACGCAGGGCAAGGTGACCTTGCAGCGCGTGCCTGTGGATGTCACCGAATTCATCAACCGAGCGGTCGAGGGGACCCATCAGCTGGTGAAGGCACGAAGCCAGCAGTTGACGTTGGAGCTTCCAACACTGCCCCTCTTTGTCGAGGGAGACTTGGTGCGCCTCACACAGGTGATCTCCAACCTGCTGCAAAACGCCTGCAAATACACCCAGCCGGGCGGCACGATCCGACTGTGCGCCGAGCGCAAGGGCGAATCGGTCGTCGTGCGTGTTATCGACAATGGAGCCGGGATTTCCGCGACGGCACTGCCGCATGTCTTCGAGCTTTTCGCCCAAGACGAACGAACGATGGCTCGAAGCCAGGGCGGCCTCGGCATCGGCCTCACGGTTGCGCGCCGTGTGGTCGAGCTGCACGATGGTTCCGTCGAGGTGTTCAGCGAAGGCGCGGGTTTGGGCAGCGTATTCGTCGTCACCTTGCCTCGCCTGGAACATCGAGCAGTTGCAGAAATTGCGTCGCGTGCCGTCGGCTTGCTGGCGCCCGCACCAGCTCGGGTTCTGGTGATCGAGGACAACGTCGACGCTTGCGAAACGCTCTCTGCGTTCCTGAGTCAGTCAGGGCATGAGGTCGAAGTGGCGCTCGACGGCCAGAGTGGCGTGGATGCGTTCGACCGTTTCAAGCCGCAAGTCGTGCTGTGCGACATTGGCCTGCCCGGGCTCGATGGCTACGCGGTGGCCGCCCACGTTAGAGAACGCCTGCGAACAGAGCGGCCAGCCCTGGTTGCGCTAACCGGCTACGGCAGCGCCAAGGATCATGAGCGCACGAAGGCGGCTGGTTTCGACCACCACCTGGTGAAGCCGGCGG
Source organism: Burkholderiales bacterium (assembly GCA_038241485.1). GTDB lineage: Bacteria > Pseudomonadota > Gammaproteobacteria > Burkholderiales > Burkholderiaceae_C > Rhizobacter. The sequence goes on along the minus strand of JBBRFR010000041.1, from coordinate 5,874 downwards.
ATCCGGAGGTGCTGCTGCGAATCATCGAGTCCACCATGCGGGCACAGGAGTGGCCTACGTTGCCGGGAGGCAGTCGCCCTAAAGCGTTACCCGGGGTCTCGCAAGAGATGGGCCGTAGCGGTCGACTCGTGTAGTTGGAAATGCGTCTGCTGGCCGCCACCGCTGAATGCCTGTGCTGGGCGAACCCGGCTCGTGGCGACGCGATTCGACGCCGAACGCCGGCTCAACCGCCGCAGGAAGGGAGCGATGCGTAGATCGAAGCGCGCAGTCGGTGCATTTGGACATCCGACTCATGAACAACCTCACTGGCGCGTCCCCTTGTAAAGAAGTACTGCCGAACGAAGCACCACACACGATGGCCGTCTACTGCTCCAAATTGCGTACGGCGAGTATCAGTAGCCATTTGTTTCTGCTGGTGCTAGTCACGCTTCTGCCGGTAGTGGTTTTTGCTGCTGGACTGGCCGTGGTGCAAGCCAGGCAAGAGCGTCTGACGTTCGAACGTGGCATGCAGGCCCGTGTCGTCGCGATCACCAGCGCCATCGACGCGGAGGTGAGAGTCACGGTGGCCGCGCTGCGCACACTGGCGCAGAGCCAGGTGCTCGTCGACGGCGAGCTGGAGCGGTTTCACGGCCTTGCCCTGCGGATCAAGAATTTGCACGGCGACTGGGTGACTGTGATTCTGGCCGACCCCGACGGCCTGCAGCAGGTCAATGCGATGCGGCCCTACGGCGCCGAGCCGCTGCGGGTGGGCGAGACCGCCAGCTTCGAGGCCGTGCTGCGCACACTGCAGCCGGCCATCGGCAGCCTGTCGTCGGGCCCGCAGGGTCTGCGACTGGCATTCCCTGTTCACGTGCCGGTGCTGCGCGAAGGCCGATTGGCCTACGTGCTCACCGCGGTGGTCGACCCGGTGGCAATTTCGCGCATCTTGCGCGAACAGGGGATGCCCGACGACTGGGTCACCTCAGTGGTCGACCCTCGACTTCTGCAGGTGGCCCGCCTGCACCAGGGGCAGGTGCAGGTCGGGGTGACGGTGGCGCCCGCGTTTCGGGCCGCACTTACCTCTGGCCCCACCGAAGGGGCCTATCGCGGCGCAACGCTGGAAGACACGCCCTCGTATGTGACCTGGCGACGCTCGGCGTTCAGCGGCTGGTCGGTGGGTATCGGCGTCCCCGCCAAGAGCGTCGAAGCCAGCGCTTGGCGCGCTCTCGTCATGGTCTTGCTAGGTGCGGGCGTCTCACTGGCGCTGGCGCTGCTGCTCGCTCGGCTGCTCGCTCGTCGCATCAGCGAGCCCGTGGCACTGCTGGCGGCTCAGGCGCGCGCGCTGCGGCGTGGCGACTACAGCCCGTCTCGGCATCAAACTCAGCCCGAGGCGCCGACTCTGCCGCCCTGTGACGAGCAGCCTGGTGCCCCCGCAGACGCTGCGCGGCGCGGCGATGACGCGCCCGGCTCGGCGAGCCTGGCCATTCGGGAGCTGCGCGAGCTGCAACACGCGCTTGACGATGCGGCACAGGCAATGCATGCGCTCGGTCGGGCGCGCACACAGGCCGAAGGCGCCAACCGCGCCAAGGACGAGTTCCTTGCCATGCTCGGCCACGAACTGCGCAATCCCCTCAGCGCGATCTCCACCGCCGCGCATTTACTGCGCATGCGACCTGAAGGCGCCCCCGCGATCTTGGCGCAGGGTGTACTGCAGCGGCAGACCGTGCATCTGACCAAGTTGGTCGACGACCTGCTCGACGCCAGCCGGGTCAGCCGCGGCAAGATCGAACTCGAGCGGCGGCCGCTCGACTTCGCCGCATTGGTGCAGCGAGTGGCCACGCAGGTGGCCGGTGGTTCGTCCAAGCACCAGCTGAATCTGCGGCTCGAACCGGCCTGGGTGTCGGGCGACGACACGCGACTCGAGCAGATCGTCACCAACCTGTTGAGCAACGCAGTGCGCTACTCGCCCGACGGCGGCGCCATCGAATTGGTGCTTGCTCGCACCGCCAACCGCGTGCTGCTCACCGTGCGCGACGAAGGCGTCGGCATCGCTGTCGAGCTGTTGCCCCGCGTGTTCGACCTCTTCGTGCAGGGAGAGCGGGGCGCCGCACGGTCACAGGGGGGCCTGGGTATCGGCCTCACGCTCGCGCACCGGCTCGCCCAGCTGCACGACGGGCGGCTCGAGGCCCACAGTCATGGCGAGGGACAAGGCAGCACGTTCACGCTGACGCTGCAGGGCATCGAGCCGCTGTCGGGCATGGAGCCAGCACCACTGCCGGCCAGCACCGGTGCATTCCGGCGGCTCGAAATGCTGCTGGTCGACGACAACGACGACGCTCGGACGATGCTGCGCCAAGTGTTAGAAGGCGCAGGGCACCGGGTGACGGAAGCCGTCGACGGTCTACAGGCCCTGGAGCGGGCAGCTGCCGGGACGTTCGACGTCGCACTGATCGACATCGGGCTGCCCGTCCTTGACGGCCTGGAAGTAGCCAAGCGGCTGCGCGGCATGGGGCCACAGCTGGCCAAGACGCTCCTGGTGGCGGTCACGGGCTACGGGGCGCCGCAGGACCACGCCCGTAGCCGCGAGGCCGGTTTTGACCTGCACGTGGTCAAACCCGTCGACGGCGTTGACCTGCTCGACCAGGTGCAGCGCCTGCTGCGGCAGGCACGGTAGATCGCCCCGAGCGGCGTCAGTGCGCCGCGAGGGCCTCCTTGTGTGCCGGCTGCGCCCGCGGCCGGCCTCCAGCTTCATCAGGCGCAGGGGTGTACCTGAGTGGCGCGGGTGGCACCTGAGTGGCCTGGGCGGCAAGGCCGGGTCGGTTGCAGTGCGGAGGCGCCGCTGAACTTGCAATCGGTGAGGTTCCTGGGTTCCTGGCGTGGGTCGGAAGCGAAAATCCAGCGGCGAGCGCCCTGGCACATGGACCGCTGCGCGGGAGGAGTCTGGAACGACGCATAGCCAGCCAGCAGTGCGACACTGCGCGACCCTGCTTGAGACCTGCCGCGCATTGCGTCGGGCCTGTCATGGCCAGATCACCGGAGACCATCGTGACAATGTCGACGCTACGATTGAAACTGACTGGGTTGTTCATCGCCGTGGTGGCCCTGACGCTGGGATGTGCCTCAGGATCAGATGCCGGTTCGTGCCGCGCTGAGACGGCCGCTGACACGGTTTGCACCGCTAATGGCGCCGTGCGGGGAGAGACCCGCGGCGGCACCGTTGCCTTCAAGAACATCCCCTATGCCCAAGCCCCCATCGGGAACCTTCGGTGGCAGCCGACACAAGCAGCAAAACCTTGGGGCCAAACCCGCGCGGGACACACGTTTGGCTCCATCTGCCCCCAGCTGGCGGGCGAACAGGTCGTGGGCGACGAGGATTGCCTCACCTTGAACATCTGGCGGCCGGCTGAGCCGGCGTCGAAGCCGCTGCCGGTGATGGTGTTCTTCACCGGCGGGGGCAACCACGCGTTTTCAGGCCAGGGTGCGCCGGTGTTTGGCGGCGTCAACTATGGCGGCGAAGTGCTGGTCCCGCAGTCGGTGCTGTTCGTCAGTTTCAACTATCGCTTGGGAGCTTTGGGTTTTCTCTCTCACCCTAAGCAGGCGCTACCACCCGCCACACGCATATCGGGCAACTACGGGTTGCTCGACCAGATAGCGATGCTGAAGTGGGTGCGCCAAAACATCGCCGCCTTTGGTGGCGATCCGCATCGCGTTTTCCTGTTCGGCACCTCCGCGGGGGGCGGCAACATCTGCGCACTGCTCGCCGCACCGTCCGCACAAGGCCTGTTCCACGGTGCCGCCATGCAATCGAGCGTGCCCACCGGCTGCGAGCTGGCCACCCGAGCGGATGCTGAGTCATCAGCTGGCGTTCGGGTCGCCAGCGCTCTGGGCTGCGACGGCCCGGATGCGATCACGTGCCTGCGCGGCAAGCCCGCTGCCGAGGTGGTGCGCGCGCTCCCGGGCAGCTTCGGGCTGTCGCCAAGGTTGTATGGGCCGGTGGTCGACGGCCTGGTCGTGACGGAGCAGCCACTTCAAACCATTGCCCGGGGTGCGCACGCGCGTGTGCCGGTGATCATCGGTAACAGCACCCAGGAGACCATGCAGTTCGTCAATTCGGTCGGTGCGGTGACTGACTCGTCGAGCTACGGGGCGGCGCTCAGCAAACTCTTTGGTCAGGCCCAGAGCGCGCGGATCTTCGCGCAATACCCGGCGTCCGCTTACCCCTCACCCCGCGATGCGCTTGTGCAGCTCACCACCGACGCGTTCTTCACCTGCCAAAGCCGGCGGGTCGCCCGCACGCTGGCGGGCATCCAGTCCCAACCGGTGTACCGCTATCTGTTCAATCATGCGATGGCCAACGATCCGGAGCTCAAGGCCGCCGGGGCGGTTCACACCGTGGAGCATCCCTTCTTTTTTCCTTGGCAGGGACGATATCGACCCAGCCCGGTGGATTTGGAAGTGCAGAGGCTGATGGTGTCGCACTGGAGCCACCTCGCCTCCGTCGGAACGACAGCGGCATCGCCCGTGGCCTGGGATCCGGTCGGGCAGGGCGATGCTTACCTGAGCATCGGTGTGTCGTCAGCAATGAAGCTCAACGATGCTGCTCCGCGATGCGATTTTTGGGACACGGTCCAGTTGCCCTGGCCCCATTTGTGAGTCGGTTATCCGCCACGGGTGCAGGCTGGCCTGCGTACGCGATACATTCAAAAACCGTTTGTTTGGGAGCACCCTATGGCCGACACACAGCGCATTCTTGCTGGTTTGACCCGCCGCTCGTTTCAAGGGGGTCTCTTGCTGGGCTTGGCGGCTCCCCTGGCTGCGCCTGCTGCGCCAGGAAAACCGGTCATCTTGGGCATCGATGGCGAGTTCGGGCTTCAAAACAGCACTTCCGCACAAGCGATCGAACTCGGGGTGCGCATCGCCGTTGATCAAATCAACTCGGCGGGCGGCGTACTCGGCGGTCGCCCGCTGCACATCGTGACCAAGGACCATCGGTCCATTCCGGCGCGCGGTATCCGCAACATTGAAGAATTCACTGCCATGGCCGACCTCGTGGCCGTTTTCGGCGGCCGCTTCAGCCCGGTCGTGATCGAACAGTTGCCGATCTTGAAGAAGGCTCGCATTCCATTTCTCGCGGTGTGGTCGGCGGCCGATGCAATCGTCGACAACGGAACGCAGCCGAACTTCGCGTTCCGCCTGTCCTTGCGCGATAGCTTGGCGCTGCCCTTCATGATGGACATCGCGCGACGCCGTGGGCTCGACAGCGTCGGGCTGCTGCTCACCAACACCGGCTGGGGGCGCAGCAGCTTGCAGGCGGTTCAGAACCGAAGCGCGACGCAGAAGGAGCCCCGCGTCACCAGCGTGGCCTGGTACAACTGGCAGGAAAAGACTTTGTTGGACAAGTACCAGAAACTGCGCAGCGCGGGCGCACAGGCGATTCTCCTGGTGGCCAACGACGATGAGGCTGCGATCCTCGTCAAGGAGGTCGCCTCCCTCGATCGTGGCCTGCGTGTGCCCATCCTCAGCCATTGGGGCGTCACGGGCGGCAGGTTCTTTGCGGAAGCCGGGCCTCTGCTCAAGGACGTTGATTTCAGCGTCGTGCAGACGTTCAGTTTCTTCCGCGCGCGCAAGCCGCAGCTCGACAAGTTCATGGCGACGGCGCGCAAGCACGGCATCCAACGCATTGAAGACATCGAAAGCCCAGTCGGTGTCGCGCACGCTTACGACATGACGCACATCCTCGCCAAGGCCATCGCTGTCGCGGGCACCACCGACAGATCCGCGATCCGCGACGCACTGGAAAAGGTCAAGCTGCACGACGGGCTGGTGAAGCGTTATGCCCCACCGTTTACCCCCGCGCGGCACGAGGCGCTCGGGACGGCTGAACTGCTCATGGCG
>JBBRFR010000040.1:0-16292 GCA_038241485.1 Burkholderiales bacterium | reverse complement strand
CACTCCGACACCCGCAGCCTGCAAGCCGGTGACCTCTTCGTGGCACTGCGCGGCGAGCACTTCGATGCGCACGACTTTTTGCCGCAGGCCCGCGAGGCCGGTGCCGTGGCGGCCCTGGCCGAACGTGGCATCGCTGAAGCTGGTCTGTCGGGCTTGCAGGTGACCGACACCAAGCAGGCGTTGGGTGCGTTGGCCGCTGCCTGGCGCGCGCGTTTCGACATACCCTTGATCGCTGTCACCGGCAGCAACGGCAAGACCACCGTCACGCAGATGTTGGCCTCGGTGTTGAAGGCCTGGTGGGGCGAGGGTGCGTTCTCGACCCAGGGCAATTTCAACAACGACATTGGCGTGCCGCTCACCCTGCTGCGCCTGCGGCAAGACGAGGCGCTGCACCACCGCGCCGGCGTGGTCGAGCTGGGCATGAATCACCCGGGGGAGATTGCTTCGCTCGCGGCGATGACGGCGCCCAGCGTCGCCCTGGTCAACAACGCCCAGCGTGAGCACCAGGAGTTCATGGCCACGGTCGAAGCCGTGGCGCGCGAAAACGGCACGGTGATCGAGGCCTTGGGCCCGGCCGGCGTGGCGGTGTTCCCGGCCGACGATGCGTTTGCGCCGCTGTGGCACCAGCTCGCTGGCACGCGCCCCACGCTGACCTTTGCCCTGCGTGGCGAAGCCGACGTGACGGCCGACGCCGAGTGGGCCCAGGAGTCAGGCAACCCGCATTGGTCGTTGATGCTGCACACGCCGGTGGGCTTTTCTGCCGTGCAGTTGCGCATTGCCGGCTGGCACAACGTGAAGAACGCGCTGGCCGTCGCGGCTTGCGCGCTCGCGGCCGGCTGCCCGCTCGACGCCATCGTGCGTGGGCTCGAAGCCTTCGAGCCTGTCAAGGGCCGCTCGCAGCTCAAGAAAGCGCGTGTGCAAGGCGTGCCCGTCACGCTGATCGACGACACCTACAACGCCAACCCCGACTCGGCACGCGCGGCTGTTGAAGTGCTGGCTTCGCTGTCGGGGCCGCGCTGGCTGGTGCTGGGCGACATGGGCGAGGTGGGTGACCAGGGGCCCGCCTTCCACCGCGAGGTGGGGGCGTATGCCCGCACCCATGGCATCGACAACGTGTGGACGGCGGGCTCGCTGAGCCGCTACACCGCTGATGCGTTTGGTGGTGAGCACAACGGCCGTGCGCGCCACTTCAACAGCGTGGCCGAGCTGCTGGCCGCGCTGAAGGCCGCGCCCGACTGCGCCTCGGTGCTGGTGAAGGGCTCGCGCTTCATGAAGATGGAACAGGTGGTGGCTGCGTTGATCGACACAGCGGCGCAACCCGGCACCGAAGCACAACAACAAGGAACCAAACAACATGCTGCTTAGCCTCGCTCAGTGGCTGCAGAGCCTGTACCCGGATCAACTGGGTTTTCTGCGCGTCTTCCAGTACCTCACCTTCCGTGCGGTGCTGGCGGCCATGACCTCGCTGCTGATCGGTCTGGCCTTTGGGCCGTGGGTGATCCGCCGCCTCACCGAGCTGAAGATCGGCCAGCCGATCCGCGAGTACGGCGTGCAAGCGCACATTGCCAAAAGCGGCACGCCGACCATGGGCGGTGTGTTGATCTTGATCGGCATCGGCGTGAGCACGCTGTTGTGGTTCGACTGGAGCAACCGCTTCGTCTGGATCGTGATGCTGGTGACGCTCGGCTTCGGCGCCATCGGCTGGGTCGACGACTGGCGCAAGGTGGTGCACAAGAACCCCGAAGGCATGCGCTCGCGCGAGAAGTATTTCTGGCAGTCGCTGATCGGCCTGGTGGCAGCGATCTACCTCGCCTTCAGCGTGTCGGAAACCTCGAACCTGCGGGTGCTCGAACTCTTCTTGCGCTGGGTGCAAAGCGGCTTTTCGAACGACTTGCCGCCCAAGGCCGACTTGTTGATCCCGTTCGTCAAGAGCGTGAGTTATCCGCTGGGGGTGTTCGGTTTCATCATCCTCACCTACCTCGTGATCGTGGGCACCAGCAACGCGGTGAACCTGACCGACGGGCTCGACGGCCTGGCCATCATGCCGGTGGTGATGGTGGGCTCGGCACTCGGTGTGTTCGCCTACGTAACCGGCAGCTCGGTGTACAGCAAGTACCTGATCTTCCCGTACATCCCCGGGGCCGGTGAGCTGCTGATTTTCTGCGCCGCCATGGCCGGCGCGGGCCTCGCCTTCCTGTGGTTCAACACCCACCCGGCCCAGGTGTTCATGGGTGACGTGGGCGCGCTCTCGTTGGGCGGGGCGCTGGGCACCATCGCCGTGATCACACGCCAAGAGATCGTGCTGTCGATCATGGGCGGCGTGTTCGTGGCCGAAGCCCTGTCGGTGATGCTGCAAGTGGCCTGGTTCAAGTACACGAAGAAAAAATTTGGCACCGGCCGGCGCATCTTGAAGATGGCGCCGTTGCACCACCACTTTGAAAAATCCGGTTGGAAAGAAACGCAGGTCGTGGTGCGTTTTTGGATCATCACCATGCTTTTGTGTCTGGTGGGTTTGGCGAGCTTGAAACTCAGATGAATCAACTGCGAGGCATCTCGGTTCTGGTGCTGGGTCTGGGTGAATCGGGCCTGGCGATGGCGCGCTGGTGCGCGGGCCACGGCGCGAGCGTGCGTGTGTGGGACTCGCGCGAGCAGGCGCCGCAAGACGTGGCCTTGGCCGAGCAGGTGCCGGCAGTGCAGCGCTTGAGCGGAGCCTTGGGCGACGACGCCCTGCAAGGTGTGCAACTGGTGCTCAAGAGCCCCGGCCTCGCACCCAACGACGAGCGCATTGCTCCGCTGCTGACCCTTGCGCGCCAGACCGGCGTGCCGGTGCAAGGCGAGCTCGATCTGTTCGCCCGCGCCCTGGCCGACCTGAAAGCCGAGCGAGGCTACGCGCCCAAGGTGATCGCCATCACCGGCACCAACGGCAAAACCACCACCACCTCGATGACGGCGCAGCTGGTGGCGCGCGCCGACAAGCGTGTGGCGGTGGCCGGCAACATCGGCCCGACGATGTTGCAGACGCTTGCCGATGTGCTGGCGGCCGAGCCGGCGACTGAGGCGGTGCCCGAATCGCAAATCACCGTTCGCCCTGAGCCCGTCGAAGGGGTGCTGGAGGACGCCGCAGGACTTCGACAAGGCGAAGCCTTGCCTTCAGTCCTGAGCTTGTCGAAGGGTCAGTCCGAACGGAATGGGGATGGGAGTGAGGCTGAAGAAGCGGTCGCTGAAGATGTTGCCTATGACCCCGTTTGCCCTGAGCCTGTGGAAGGGCCTGTCGCCGCTGAGGCGATCCAACCCGAAGACGACACCCCCACCGGCGGTGGCCCACCCCCACACCTGATCCCGCCTCCCCCACCCGGCCCGGTGTTCGAGCACCTGCCCGAGGTCTGGGTGTTGGAGCTGTCGAGCTTTCAGCTCGACGGTGTGCACGGTTTTGAGCCCAGCGCGGCGGTGGTGCTCAACGTCACCCAAGACCATCTCGACTGGCACGGCAGCATGGAGGCCTACGCGGCCGCCAAGGCGCGCATCTTTGGCCAGCAGGCGGTGATGGTGATCAACCGCGACGACGCGACTACCGAGAAGATGATTCCCGCGCCGGTGCCCGGCAAAGGCCGCTTCGCCAAACCCGTTGAGCGCCACGTGGTGCGCTTCGGGCTGGACGCCCCCAAGCACCCTGGTGACTTTGGCCTGCTGGTCGAGAACGGCATCGCCTGGTTGGTGCGCGCGATGGAAGCCGACGAAACGATCAAGAAGCCGAAGAAGGGCGCAGTCGTCGAGCCCGAAGACCTGCACATCCAGCGCCTGATGCCGGCTGATGCCCTGAAGGTGCGTGGCCGCCACAACGCCGCCAACGCGCTGGCGGCGCTTGCGCTCGCCACCGCCGTGGGCTGCCCGCTCGCCCCGATGTTGCATGGCCTGCGCGAGTACGGCGGTGAGCCGCACCGCGTGGAGTTCATTGCGCTGGTGAGCGGCGTCGAGGCCTACGACGACAGCAAGGGCACCAACGTGGGCGCGACCGTGGCTGCGCTGAATGGCCTGGGTGATGACAAGGCACCGTCGAAGCTGGTGGTGATCTTGGGCGGTGATGGCAAGGGCCAAGACTTTTCGCCGTTGGCCACGCCGGTGCAAAAACACGCGCGCGCGGTGGCCACGCTGGGCCGCGACGCCGAGGCCATCGAGCAGGTGCTGCGCTACACCGGGGTGAGCGTGCAACGGCACGAGACGCTGGAGGCTGCCACGCGCTGGGCCTTTGAGCGTGCGCATGCCGGTGATGCGGTGCTGCTGAGCCCGGCTTGCGCCAGCCTCGACATGTTTCGCAATTACGCACACCGCGCCGAGGTGTTCGTGAACGAAGTGCGCGCACTGGCGGCGGCGAATGGGGAGGTGGTGTGAGCACGCTCACCGCTCGCCTCGGGTTTGACGCGTTGAAAGAGCGCATCGCCTCGCTGCTCAAGCGCGGTGGTGGCACGGCTGTGCCCATCCGCGACTGGAACGGCGCCACCGGCCAGCCGACCAAGCTGCAGGGCTTCGACCAGGCGCTGATCTGGGTGGTGGTGGCCTTGCTCGCACTCGGCTTGGTGATGGTGTATTCGGCCTCGGTGGCGTTGCCCGACAACCCGAAGTTCGCACGTTATGCACAGACGCACTTTCTGGTGCGCCACGCGTTTGCGATTCTGGTGGCCTTGGTGGCGGCGGTGGTTGTGGTGCAGCTGCCGGTGAGCTTGTGGGAGAAGTCGGCACCCTGGCTGTTTGCGGGTGCGCTGGTGCTGCTGGTGGCGGTGTTGATCCCGCACGTGGGCAAGGGCGTGAATGGTGCACGCCGCTGGATCCCGTTGGGCATCACCAATTTCCAGCCCTCTGAGTTGGCCAAGTTGGCGATTGCGCTTTATGCCGCCAACTACATGGTGCGCAAGATGGAAGTGAAAGAAAACTTCTTCCGCGCCGTGATGCCCATGGCCGTGAGTGTGGCGGTGGTGGGCATGCTGCTGCTGGCCGAGCCCGACATGGGGGCGTTCCTGGTCATCGCCACCATCGCGATGGGCATTCTGTTTCTGGGCGGTGTGAACGGCCGCATGTTCTTCCTGATCACGGCGGTGCTGGTGGGTGCCTTTGTGCTGATGATCAGTTTCAGCGAGTGGCGGCGTGAGCGCATCTTTGCCTACCTGAACCCGTGGGATGAGAAATACACGCTCGGCAAGGCCTATCAGTTGTCGCACTCGTTGATTGCGTTCGGTCGCGGCGAGATCTTTGGCCAGGGCCTGGGGTCGAGTGTCGAGAAGCTGCACTACCTGCCCGAGGCCCACACCGACTTTTTGCTGGCCGTGATCGGCGAAGAGCTGGGCTTCGTGGGTGTGGCCGCGGTGATCTTTGCGTTCTTCTGGTTGTCGCGCCGCATCTTTCACATCGGCCGCCAGGCGGTGGCTTTGGACCGGGTGTTTGCGGGCTTGTTTGCGCAAGGCATCGGCATCTGGATGGGCGGCCAGGCGTTCATCAACATGGGGGTGAACCTGGGCGTGTTGCCCACCAAGGGGCTCACCTTGCCTTTGATGAGTTTTGGCGGGTCGGCGATTCTGATGAACATGGTGGCGCTGGCGATCGTGCTGCGCATCGACATCGAGAACCGACAACTCATGCGCGGAGGCCGCGCATGAGTATTTTCGGGATCCGCACGTCTCCGTTCGCCCTGAGCCTGTCGAAGGGTGCGGCTCAGCTCGGCGCTGCACTTCGACAGGCTCTGTGCGAACGGTGGCTGGGAGGGCGAGCATGACCTCCAGGCACCTGATCATCATGGCGGCGGGCACGGGCGGCCACGTCATTCCCGGCCTGGCGGTGGCCAAAGAGATGCAGACCCGTGGCTGGACCGTGAGCTGGCTTGGCACCACGCACGGCATGGAAAACAAACTCGTGCCACCGAGCGGCATCCCGATGGACAACATCACCTTCAGCGGCTTGCGCGGCAAAGGCCTGCTGCACACGCTGACCGGCGGGTTGCGCCTGCTCGGTGCGTTCTGGAGCTGCTTGCAGATCATCCGCAAACGCCAGGCCAACGCGGTGCTGGGTATGGGCGGCTACGTCTGTTTCCCCGGCGGGCTGATGGCCTCGCTGCTTGGCAAGCCGTTGATGCTGGTCAACGCCGATGCTGCACTGCTGATGAGCAACAAGAGCCTGCTGCCGGTGGCCGACAAGGTGGCCTTCGGTTTTGACGGCGACGCGGCGCGCAAGACCAAGCGTGGCGTCGTTACCGGCAACCCGGTGCGCACCGAGATCGAGACCTTGCCCCCGCCGCTGGAGCGCTTCGAGAACCGCAGTGGCCCGCTGCGTGTGCTGGTGGTCGGTGGCAGCCTGGGGGCCTCGGCACTGAATGAGGCCTTGCCCAAGGCGATGGCGTTGTTGGCCCAGGCCGAGCGCCCGCTGCTGACCCACCAGACCGGCACCGCCCACCACGAGAAGGTGCGCGCCGCCTACGCCGCGGCCCAGGTTGACGCCGAGGTGCTGCCCTTCATCGACAATATGTCCGAGCGGCTGGCCTGGTGCGATGTGATCGTTTGCCGTGCAGGCGCGGTGACGGTCAGCGAGCTGTGCGCAGCCGGTGTGGCCAGCGTGCTCGTGCCCCTGGTCGTGAGCACCACCAGCCACCAGCGCGACAACGCGCAGTGGCTGGCGAAGCAGGGCGCCGGCATCCACCTGCCACAAACCGAACTCAACCCGCAGCGGCTGGCCGAGATGCTCAAGACGTTGACGCGTGATGCGCTGCTCAACATGGCGACCAAGGCGCGTGCGCTGGCGCGGCCCAGAGCGGCAGCTCACGTCGCCAATGAACTGGAGGCGTTGGCCATATGAACTCGATTCGAGCGCCGGCCCCCCCCAAGCCAAATTGCATCCCCTCGGGGGATCGGTCGATGTACTCATCGGACGAGGGGTTGTCATGAAGCACGCCGTCAAACACATTCACTTTGTCGGGATTGGTGGCGCCGGCATGAGCGGCATCGCCGAGATCTTGCACAACCTCGGCTACGTGGTCTCGGGCTCCGACCAGAGCGACAGCCCGACTTCGCGCCGCCTGGCCACGCTGGGCATCACCGTGTTCGTCGGGCATGAGGCGGCGCACATCAGTGGCGCTGAAGCGGTGGTGACCTCTACCGCGGTGAAGCCCAACAACCCCGAGGTGATCGCCGCCCGCACGCGCCGCATCCCGGTGGTGCCGCGTGCGGTGATGCTGGCCGAGCTGATGCGACTGAAGCAGGGCATTGCCATCGCCGGCACACACGGCAAGACCACCACCACCTCGCTTGTGACCAGCGTGCTGGCCGAGGCGGGCCTGGACCCGACCTTCGTGATCGGCGGCAAGCTCGATGCGGCCGGCGCCAACTCGCGCCTCGGCTCGGGCGACTACATCGTGGTCGAGGCCGACGAGTCAGATGCCTCGTTCCTCAACCTGATGCCCATCTTGTCGGTCGTGACCAACATCGACGCCGACCACATGGACACCTACGGCCACGACCTCACGCGGCTAAAAGGCGCGTTTGTCGAGTTCCTGCACCGTATGCCGTTTTATGGCGCGGCGATTCTGTGTGGCGACGACCCCGGTGTGCGCTCGATCATCCCGATGGTCTCGCGCCCGGTCATCACCTATGGCTTCGGGCCTGAGTCGCAAGTGCGTGCCGTCAACGTGCAAGCCCTGGTCGGTGGCCAGATGCGTTTCACCGCACAGCGGCGCAATGGCGTGGTGATGCCCGACCTCGAGATCACGCTCAACCTGCCCGGCGAGCACAACGTGCTCAACGCGCTCTCGGCCGTGGCCGTTGCCACCGAGCTGGAGCTGCCTGATGCACCGCTGGTGAAGGCCCTGGGTGAGTTCCACGGCGTGGACCGCCGTTTCCAGCGTTATGGCGAATTGCCTGCGCGCACGGGCGGCAAGTTCACGTTGATCGACGACTACGGCCACCACCCGGTGGAGATGGCCGCGGTGATCGCAGCCGCACGCGGCGCTTTCCCCGGCCGCCGCCTGGTGATCGCCTTCCAGCCGCACCGCTACACCCGCACCCGCGATTGTTTTGAAGACTTCGTCAAGGTGATGGGCACGGCCGATGCCGTGTTGTTGGGCGAGGTGTATCCCGCCGGTGAAGCCCCGATCGTCGCCGCCGACGGCCGCTCGCTCGCACGCGCGCTGCGCGTGGCGGGCAAGGTCGACCCGATCTTTGTCGACGACATCGCGCAAATGCCCGAAGTGATCACTGAACAGGCGCGCGGTGGCGATGTGGTGATCGCGATGGGCGCCGGCACGATCGGCGCCGTCGCCGGCCAGGTGGCCGAGTTGTTGAAGGAGGTGACATGAACGAGACCGAGCGCCGGGCCGTCCCAAGCCGGGCGAGATCCCCTCGGGGGATGGTGAGCGGTATGTCCGCGAACGAGGGGCCGACATGAACGAGACCGAGCGCCGGGCCGCCCCAAGCCGGGCGAGATCCCCTCGGGGGATGGTGAGCGGTATGTCCGCGAACGAGGGGCAGTCATGAACATCAACCCCCAGTCGATGGGCAAGGTGGCGGTGTTGATGGGCGGCACCTCGGCCGAGCGCGACATCTCGCTGATGTCGGGCGAAGGTGTGTTGGCCGCGCTGAAGGCGCAAGGGGTCAACGCCCACGCCTTCGACCCGGCCAAACAAGACCTCGCCGAGCTAAAAAAGCAGGGCTTCGAGCGATGTTTTATCGCGTTGCACGGCCGCCATGGTGAAGACGGCACGGTGCAAGGCGCGCTTGAGCTGCTGGGCATTCCCTACACCGGCTCGGGTGTGATGGCCTCCAGCATCGCGATGGACAAGGTGATGAGCAAGCGCCTGTGGCTGGCCGATGGCCTGCCCACGCCGCGTTATGTGTGCCTGACCGCCGGCCTGCAAAGCCCTGAAGACCTGCGCGCTGTGCCCGATGAGATTGGCCTGCCGTTGATCGTGAAGCCGCCGCACGAAGGTTCTTCGATCGGCGTGAGCAAGGTGCGGGGTTACTCCGACATGGCCGAGGCGGTGGCGCTGGCTGCGAAGTACGACGCCGAAGTGCTGTGTGAAGAATTCATTGACGGTGAAGAAGTCACCTGCCCGGTGTTGGGCGAGGGTGCGAACGCCGTCGCTTTGCCGGTGGTGCGCATCGCCGCGCCCGAAGGCGCCTACGACTACCAGAACAAGTACTTCACCGACGTGGTTCAGTACCACGTGCCGAGTGGTTTGCCCGAGGCCGAAGAGCGCGAGATCCAGCGTGTCGTGGTGGCAGCGTATCGGTCGCTTGGCTGCCGCGGTTGGGGGCGTGCTGATTTGATGATCCGCAAGAGCGACCGCAAGGCCTTCCTGCTGGAGATGAACACGTCTCCGGGCATGACCTCGCACTCGCTGGTGCCCAAGTCGGCCGCGTCGGCTGGCATGCATTACGAACAACTGTGTCTGCACCTGCTCGCGAGTGCAGCGCTCGATACGCCGGTGGCCCAGAAGGCCTGAGAACACGATGCGCGTTCAAGCCGCCCTCCGCACGCCCCTGGCTGCTGCCATGCCGGCCGAGGTGCGCTTGCTCAACATCACGTCGTCGGCGCTGTATGTGCTGGGCGCGCTGCTGATGGTGGTGCTGGCGCTGCTGTGGTTGATCCGCCAGCCGGTGTTCAACATCCGCGTCGTCAAGGTGGAGGGCGAGGTCACGCGCAACAGCGTCTCGACCATCCGTGCCAATGCCTTGCCTCAGCTCGCCGGCAACTACTTCACGCTCGACCTGTCACGCGGCCAGCAGGCCTTCGAGGCCGTGCCCTGGGTGCGCCAGGCGATCGTGCAGCGTGTGTGGCCCAACCGCTTGGCGGTCAAGCTCGAAGAACACCACGCTGCCGCGCTGTGGGCGACAAAAGAAGGCGAAGACCAACTCGTCAACCAGCAAGGCGAGGTGTTCCAGGCCAACCTGGGTGACGTGGAAGACGAAAGCCTGCCCACCTTGGAGGGGCCGGCCGGCAGCTCGGCCGAGGTGCTGGCGATGTACCGCCAGCTGGCGCCGGTCTTTCAGCAGCTGGAGATGAACATCGACACGCTTGCCATGAGCGGGCGGGGCTCGTGGCGAGCCGAATTCGACAGCGGCGCCGAGATCGAACTCGGGCGTGGCAACGAGCCCGAGGTGGTGGCGCGCAGCGAGCGTTTTGTGGCCACCGTGTCGCAGGTGATCGCGCGCTACCAGCGCCCGTTGGTCTACGCCGACCTGCGCCACAACGAGGGTTACGCGCTGCGCCTCAAAGGCATCACGACCACGGCGCCTGCAGCGCCTGGCAAGAAGAACTGAGGAACGCAATGGCCAAGGAATACAAGGATCTGGTGGTGGGCCTGGACATCGGCACCGCGAAGGTGATGGCGGTGGTGGCCGAGGTGCTGCCCGACGGCGAGCTACGTGTCGCCGGCCTGGGCATTGCGGCAGCACACGGCCTGAAGCGTGGTGTGGTGGTCAATATCGACGCCACGGTGCAGAGCATTCAGCAGGCGCTGAAAGAGGCCGAGATGATGGCCGACTGCAAGATCACGCGTGTTTACACCGGCATCACCGGCAGCCACATCCGTGGGCAAAACAGCACCGGCATGGTGATCGTGCGCGACAAGGAAGTGACACCGGTTGACGTGACCCGCGTGGTCGAAACCGCCAAGGCGATCAACATCCCCAACGACCAGCGGCTGCTGCTGGTCGAGCCGCAAGAGTTTGTGATCGACGGGCACGAGGTGAAAGAGCCCATCGGCATGAGCGGTGGGCGCTTGGAGGTGAAGGTGCACATCGTGACCGGCGCGCAGAGTGCGGCCGAAAACATCATCAAGTGTGTGCGCCGCTGCGGGCTCGAAGTGGATCAGCTGGTGCTCAACCCCAGCGCCTCAAGCCATGCGGTGCTGACCGCCGACGAAAAAGACCTGGGTGTGGCCCTGGTCGACATCGGCGCGGGCACGACCGACGTGGCGATCTTCACCGACGGTGCGATTCGCCACACCGCGGTGATTCCGATTGCCGGCGACCTGATCACCAGCGACATCGCGATGGCGCTGCGCACGCCGACCAAAGACGCGGAAGAGATCAAGGTCGAATACGGCGTGGCCAAGCAGCTGCTGGCCGACCCGAGCGAGCAGCTCGAAGTGCCGGGCCTGGGCGACCGCGCGCCGCGCATGCTGAGCCGCCAGGCGCTGGCCGGTGTGATCGAGCCGCGGGTGGAAGAGATCTTCTCGCTGGTGCACCAGGTCATTCGCGAGAGCGGCTACGAAGAACTGCTCTCAAGCGGCATCGTGCTCACCGGCGGCGCGGCGGTGATGCCGGGCATGGTGGAGCTGGGCGAAGACATCTTCTTGAAGCCTGTGCGCAAGGGCATCCCCACGTACCACGGCTCCTTGCACGACATGGTGGCCAACCCCCGCTCGGCCACGGTGATGGGCTTGCTGGAGGAAGCGCGGCTCGGGCGTGCCCGCGGCATCAAGGCCGCGCAGCAGGCGGGTTCCGTCAAAACACTTTTCGGCCGTATCAAGGACTGGTTCCTCGGCAACTTCTGAACAGACAGGGAGCATCCATGAACAAAAGCATTCACCACCACCGTCTGTGCAAGACGCCGCATGCCGGCCACGACCCACCACCCTGCGTTCGGCCTGAGGTATCGAAGGCCCGCGCAGGGCTTCGATACCTCAGCCCGAACGGATGAAGAACCGCACTCACAAGAAGATGTACTGAATCAACAAACGGCAACTGCAAACAGGATTGGAGTCAAACATGGCTATCGAAATGATCGAAGAATTCGACCTCGGCACCCAGATCAAGGTGATCGGCGTGGGCGGCGGCGGCGGCAACGCGGTCGACCACATGATTGCGCAAGGTGTGCAAGGTGTGGAGTTCGTCTGCGCCAACACCGACGCACAAGCGCTCAACCGCTCCAGCGCGCACCACCTCATCCAGCTGGGCAGCACCGGCCTGGGCGCGGGTGCCAAGCCCGAAGCCGGTCGCGCGGCGGCCGAAGAAGCGGTGGACCGCATCCGCGAGTCGATCAAGGGCTCGAACATGCTCTTCATCACCGCCGGCATGGGCGGCGGCACCGGCACTGGCGCCGCGCCGGTGATCGCGCGTGTGGCCAAAGAAATGGGCATCTTGACCGTGGGTGTGGTCACCAAGCCGTTCGACTTTGAAGGCAACCGACGCATGAAGGCGGCCGACGCCGGCCTGGCCGAGCTCGAGGCCAACGTCGACTCGCTGATCGTGATCTTGAACGACAAGCTGCTCGACGTGCTGGGCGACGACGTAACGCAAGACCAGGCGTTTGCGCACGCGAACGACGTGCTGAAAAACGCCGTGGGCGGCATCAGCGACATCATCCACATCCCGGGTCTGGTCAACGTCGACTTCGAAGACGTGAAGACCGTGATGAGCGAGCCCGGCAAGGCGATGATGGGCACCGCCATTGCGAGCGGCCCCGACCGCGCGGCCAAGGTGGCCGAAGGTGCGGTGGCCTGCCCGCTGCTGGAAGGCATTGACCTCTCCGGCGCGCGTGGTGTGTTGGTGTTGATTGCCGCGGGGCGCAGCACCTTCAAGCTGAGCGAGAGCCGCAACGCGATGAACTGCATCCGCCGTTATGCGGCCGATGACGCGCACGTGATCTATGGCACCGCCTACGACGAAAGCCTGGGCGACCAACTGCGCGTGACGGTGATCGCGACTGGCCTGTCGCCAGTGAAGCGCCAGCAGCAGGCACCGATGACGGTGGTGCACAGCGCGGTGGCGCAGCGCACCGGCACCGACAACATCCCGGTGCTGACCCAGCCGGTGCATGGCGGCCCGAGCGGCCATGACTACGCCAACATGACCGTGCCGAGCGTGTGGCGCAATGGCCGCACGGCGGCGGCGAAGGTGGATGCGTTGGCGTCGAACGGGATGGATGAGATCGAGATCCCGGCATTCCTTCGCAAGCAGGCAGATTGAGCGCCCGCTTCCGTTCGCCCTGAGCAGGGGACTGAGCTTGTCGAAGGCCTCGTGTCGAAGGGTTGGTGGCAGGGCGCCTCCCTTCGACAGCCTCAGGAAGGGGCTTCGACAGGCTCAGCCCGAACGGGGCTGAGGCTTTGCCCTTGCATCGCACCGAACGGAGTACGCCGAATAAAATCTTGCCCATGCTCGCCCAACGCACCCTCAAGTCGATCACCCGCGCCGTGGGTGTGGGCGTGCACGGCGGCCAGCGGGTCGAGCTGACCTTGCGGCCGGCGGCGGCCGACGCCGGCATCATGTTTCGCCGGGTCGACCTGCCGGTGCCGGTCGATATTGCGGTCAACGTAAAAGCGGTTTGCGACACCCGCATGGCCACCACCATCTCGCCCGGCGGTGACGTGGGCGCGCCGAAGGTCAACACCATCGAGCACCTGCTCTCGGCTTGTGCGGGCCTGGGCATCGATAACCTGGTGGTCGACATCACCAACGAAGAGGTGCCCATCCTCGACGGCTCGGCGGCTTCTTTCGTGTTCTTGCTGCAAAGCGCAGGCATCGAGGTGCAGAAGGCGCCCAAGCGTTTTTTGCGCATCAAGAAGCCGGTCGAAGTGCGTGAAGGTGAGGGCCCCACGCTGAAGTGGGCACGCCTGGAGCCCTATGACGGCTACAAGCTCAGCTTCGAGATCGACTTCAACCACCCGGCTGTGAACCAGACCGGCCAGCGGGTCTGCTTCGACATGGGCGCGGGCCAGTACAAGCGCGACATCGCGCGCGCCCGCACCTTCGGCTTCACCAAAGACGTAGAAATGATGCGCTCGCGCGGCCTGGGCTTGGGCGGCAGCATGGACAACGTGATCGTGGTCGACGACTACCGTGTGCTCAACAGCGACGGCCTGCGCTACGACGACGAGTTCGTCAAACACAAGATCCTCGACGCCATCGGCGACATGCACGTGCTCGGCCACCCGCTGATCGCCGCCTACGTGGGCTTCAAGTCGGGCCACGCGCTCAACAACAAGCTGTTGCGCGCCGTGCTGGCCGATGCCACGGCCTACGACATCGTGACCTTCGAAGACGAACGCCTGGCCCCTGCCGGCCTGGCCGAGCTGGCGCCGGCCTGGTAGCAGGGCTCGCGGCCGGTCTGGCCAGACCGGTGTTAAGGTTCGGGCCTCGTCAACCCCCCGAACGCATGGTCATCTTTACTTGGATAGTGCTCGGCATCGCCGGCTTGCTGCTCGCCGCCAGTGGTGTTTGCTGGGGCCTTTTCATCGCGCTGGACAACTCGGACTGGCGCCGCCTGGCCGTCAGGTTGTTTCGAATCTCGATGGTTTTCGTGCTTTTCTACATCAACGTCTACATCTACGCGCACATCTTCGGCGTGGCCGGCGGCACCGAAAAGCCGGTGGTCGAGATCATCAGCGAAGAGTGATGCCTTGCATCAGGGCTGAAGCCAGCGGGCCTCTTCGCCGCTGAACATCGCGCGGCGGTGCCCATCGGCATGCAACTCGAGCCAGTCGATGCTCAACACTTGGGCGTCCATGACCGCGAAATAGGGCAAAGCCCCACGGCCTTGCCCGCTGGGCACGGGCGCCTCGGGCAACTCTGAACCCGGGGCAACGGCGACAGGTAGTCTTGTGCGGCGGGTGAGAGCTTGATGCGCGCCCAGCGCGACGAGACGGCCAGGCCCGCGGTTTCCAGTGTCAGCTTCACTCGGCAGCGCAGCTGCCAGCCCAGACTGGGCGACCACATCACCAAGGTGCCCACCGGGTGGGCGCTCAGCTGCGCGACCTTGGCGCTGCGCTGGTCGGTGTAGACGGTGATGAGCTTTTGGTCGGCACTCACTTCGCGCACGACCAGTGTGCGGGCGTCGCCGATGTCGCCATCGGTGGTGGCCAGCACCGGCGTACGCCAAGGGTGCTGCCGATCGGTGGGGACGCGGCTCAGCTCCCGCCACACGGCGGCTTCGATCTCGGGGAGAGATGCGAGCCGCATGGCCATGTCAGGCCTGCGCCCCCTCGGGGGGCAGCGAACGCAGAGAGCGTGGGGGTGCCACGGTCAGGCTTCCTTGCGAAGTGAGGGGAACAGGATCACGTCGCGGATGCTCGGGCTGTCTGTGATCAGCATCATCAGCCGGTCGAGGCCGATGCCGCAGCCGCCGGTGGGCGGCATGCCGTATTCCAGCGCGCGGATGAAGTCGGCGTCGTAGTACATCGCCTCTTCGTCGCCGGCCTCCTTGTTGGCCGCTTGCGCCAGGAAGCGCGCAGCCTGGTCTTCGGCATCGTTCAGCTCGGAGAAGCCGTTGGCGTATTCACGCCCGGTGATGAAGAGCTCGAAACGTTCGGTGATCGCCGGGTTGCTGTCAGAGGCGCGGGCCAGCGGCGACACCTCGACGGGGTAGTCGATGATGAAGGTCGGCTCCCACAGCTTGCCTTCGACCACCGCCTCGAACAGGCCGAATTGCAGCTCGGGCAGCTTCCAGTGCGCGGGGGCTTCTTCGCCCAGGTGCTTGAGTTGGTCGCGCAACACCTGTGCGTCGCTGGCCTCGGCTTCGCTCAGGCCGGCGTGTGCCACCAGTGAGTCGCGCACCGTGAGGCGTGTGAAGGGTTTGTCCAGATCGACCGGCTTGCCGCCGTAGCTGAGCGTGGCCGAGCCGGTGGCCTGGCGAGCGGCGTGGCGCAGCACCTGCTCGGTGAAGTCCATCAGGTCGTGGTGGTTCCAATAGGCCGCGTAGAACTCCATCATCGTGAATTCGGGGTTGTGCCGAACCGAGATGCCTTCGTTGCGGAAGCTGCGGTTGATCTCGAACACCCGCTCGAAGCCGCCCACGATCAGGCGCTTCAAGTACAGCTCGGGCGCGATGCGCAGGAACATCTGCTGATCGAGCGCGTTGTGATGGGTCACAAAAGGCTTGGCGTTGGCGCCGCCCGGGATGGGGTGCAGCATCGGCGTTTCCACTTCCATGAAGTGGTGCTCCACCATGAACTGGCGGATCGAGCTGATGGCCTTGCTGCGCGCGGCAAAGCGGGTGCGGGCGTCTTCATCGGTGATGAGGTCGACGTAACGCTGGCGGTACTTTTGTTCCTGGTCGGCCATGCCGTGGAACTTGTCGGGCAAGGGGCGCAGGCTCTTGGTCAAGAGGCGCAACTCGGTCACACGCACCGACAGCTCGCCGGTCTTGGTCTTGAACAAGGTGCCGGTGGCGCCGACGATGTCGCCCAGGTCCCAGTGTTTGAAGGCGGCGTAGACCTCGTCGCCGAGCGCGTCTTTGGTGACGAAGAGCTGAATGCGCCCGGTGGCGTCTTGCAGCGCGCCGAAGCTCGCTTTGCCCATCACGCGCTTGAGCATCAA
>JBBRFR010000039.1:0-16292 GCA_038241485.1 Burkholderiales bacterium | reverse complement strand
TCCTCGGGCGCGGGGGCGTGCTTGCAAGGGCTCACGTTGAGTGCTCGGTCAGCGGCGTGTGCTTCGCTCAGCTCAGCTCGGCGATGGCGTTGAGCGCCATGAGCGTCTGAAATGCGGCCCATCGCACGTGTTGCGGTGGGCTTGCTTTTTTGCGCAGAACCATTGCGCTTAAACGCATTTAAAAGCTCTGGACATCCCGTGTTCGAGGGTGTTTCAAGCAGTAGCTATTTCAATTTGAAAGGTGCCATGTTTTACTGGTTAACCCCTATCTTTTTGCTTAATAGCACGCCCGTTCATGTCAACTTTGGTTCCGCCTGTTCCCTTTGGCTCACCCTTCCCGCGCCGTCTCGCGGCTTGGTTCAATGAACGTTTTCCGCTGCTCAATGCGCTGCTTTTTTTCATGCTCTTTCTGGCCTCGGCGGCGGTGGTGCGGGCCGGCGCGCAGGGCGAGATCGCCTTTGGTCCGCAGGACCTTGTCGCCTGCCTGGTGACCTGGTGTTTTTTCCTGGTGCTGCGCGTGTTCGACGAGCACAAGGATTACGAGCTGGACTGCGTGAACCACCCACAACGCGTGCTGCAAAGCGGCCAGATCACCCTGCGTCACTTGAAAGTGGCTGGTGTGCTGGCGGTGGCGGCGCAGATCGGTTGGTCGGTGTGGCGCGACCAAGGCTTCGGCGCGGCCAGCATGGCGTGGGTGCTGATGTTCGCGTGGGCTTGCCTGATGGCCAGGGAGTTTTTCATTCCCGATTGGCTGGGCAGGCACCTGACCTGGTACGCGGTCTCGCACATGCTGATCATGCCGCTGGTCATCTGGTGGCTGGCGCAATTGGCCCAGCCTGGCTCGCCTCTGAACACGCCCGTGTTGGTGCTGATGGCCCTTTCCTTCGTCAGCGGCTTCTGCTTCGAGATCACCCGCAAGACAAAGGGGCCAGAGGAAGAACGCGACACGGTGGCGTCGTATTCGCAAATATTTGGCACACGCGGCGCTGCTTGGATCGTGCTCGCGTTGGTCACGGGCATGGTCATTTTGCAGTTCGCGCTCATGTCACTGAACGTTGACATGCTGTCATGGTGGGCTTACGCATTGCCGACCTTGGGCTACGTGCTGGCGGTTCGCCAGATCGCTGCTTTTCTAAAGGCGCCGTCCGCCAAGGCGAGAAGCCGCAATGAAGTGGCGGTGGCTTTGGCCATGCTGTTGGGCTATGCGGCTGTCATCGCCGCGACGGTGGCCGAGCATGGCCTCCACATCAGTATTTGAGGGAAGACCGAAACCAATGCGTACAAAAACACAGGCCTCATCCACCCGCTACAGCTTCTTGCCAGAGCACCAGGCCCAGTGCGTCCTGAGAGACGGGCTGCATCCTGCGCCGCTGGACGTGTCGAAGAGCCACTTGCGTGTGGCCCTGGCACAGGGGCAACCGCTGCCGGCTGTTGGCGAAGAATTTTGCGATGTTCGTTTGTCGTTGGCTGGCAGAGAGTTCATCTTGCCTCGCCTCACCGCCCAGCAGATGCGGCCGCACGAACGTGGCCTGCACCTGGTGCTGACGGCGTGCGACACCGATTGCTCGATGTCGCGGCTGTGGGAGATAAGCTACCTGCTGCGCGCGCAAAAGTCGCGCGATGGCGGGCCCGACTACGACGAGCGCACCTTGCCCAAGGTGCCCGCGCGCGGCCTGTACAACGAAGAGGCGCGCCAGGCGCGGCTGAGCTTCGTGCGCGAGCAGATTGGCGCCGACCTCACTGAGGTGGCGCACACCCGGCTGGACCCGCGCAAGCTGGTCAGCAACATCGAAGGCTTCATCGGCTCGGTCGAGGTGCCGGTGGGTCTGGCAGGCCCACTGCACATCAAGGGTGTGCACGCGGGTGGCTTGTATTACGCGCCGATGGCGACCTCCGAAGGCGCGCTGGTGGCTTCGGCCACGCGCGGTGCCACGGCGCTGTCGCGCTCTGGCGGCGTGACGGCGCGGGTGCTGGGCCAGCGCATGATGCGCGTGCCCATGTTCGGGTTCGACTGCATGAGCAGCGCCTTGTTCTTCGCCGAGTGGGTGCGCGACCATTTTCATGAGCTGTCGCGCGAGGTCGGCAAGTACTCGAACCACGCGCACCTGGTCGAGGTGCAGGCCCAGGTGATGGGCCGCAATGTGCATGTGCACTTTGTCTACGAGACGGGTGACGCGGCCGGCCAGAACATGACCACCACCTGCACCTGGCAGGCCTGCCAGTGGATCCTGTCGGAGCTCAAGCGCTTCAACGGCGTGCGCGTCGAGAGCTTCCTCATCGAGGCCAATCTGTCCAACGACAAGAAGGTCACCTACCAGACCTACCTGAAGGGGCGTGGGGTGCGCGTGATGGCCGAGGTGGTGCTGCGCGAGGACATCTGCCGCAAGGTGCTCAAGGTCTCGCCGGCCCAGCTGGTCAAGGCCTATCAGAACTTCGTGGCCGGCTCGATCGCCGCCGGCATGGTGGGCTTCAACATCAATGTGGCCAATGTGGTGGCCGCCATGTTCACGGCCCTGGGCCAAGACATCGCCTGCGTGCACGAGTCGGCGCTGGCGCACCTGAACATGGAGCTGACAGATGGGGGCGATGTGTACTGCACCATGACCATGCCCTCACTGGTCATTGGCACGGTGGGCGGCGGCACCAACTTGCCGCAGCAGCGCGAGTGCTTGGCGCTGATCGATTGCGCCGGGCCGGGGCATGCCCACAAGCTGGGCGAGATCATCGCCTCGTACTGCCTGGCGCTGGACATCTCAACCCTCTCGGCCATCGCGGCCGACCAGTTTGCGCGGGCCCACGAAAGGCTGGGCCGCAACCGGCCGGTCAACTACCTGAAGCTGTCGGATCTGAACCGCGACTTTTTCAACCAGGTGCTCATGGGCGATGCGAGCAATTCGGTGGTGCAGTCGGTCGAGCCGGTGGCGATGCACGCGACAGGCTCGAGCATCATCACCGAGCTGACCTCGCACAAGATCAACAAGCTGGTGGGCCATTTCCCGTTCGAGCTGAAGATGTTCGACGGGCAGGCCACCACGGTGCTGGCCAAGGTCAAGCCGCTCGACGACGAGGTCATCATCATGTTCGGCGGCATGGCCGCGATGTGCGATGCCCGCCTGGCACAAGAGTTTCAGCAGTTCCGCGACCAGATCGGCTTCAAGGGCTGCCATGTTCGCGAGCTGGGCGTGATGTCGCAGACCGACCGCCGCTTCACGCGCCACGCACCCAAGGTGCACGGCGTGCTGATGGACCCGGAGCGCGAGGCCTACGTCATCGTCGAAGAGTACCTCCAGGGCATGGAGCTGATGGACAGCGCCGACGACACCAGCGGCTGGACGCGCGCACACATCGAGGCCGCCATCCGCGGCATCGCCGAGGTGCACAGCATCTGGTACGGCCGCGAAGACGAGCTGCGCGCGCAACCCTGGCTGGTGGACCACCCGACCACGGCGGGCATGGTGGAAAAGCGCCGCCTGTGGGAGCTGATGGGCGCGCACGCCCACGAAGAGTTCCCCGAGCGGGTGACCGACGAAGACATGGGGGTCTACAGCGCAATCGTCAACGACATCGGCAACTGGTGGGCCGAGATCGAGGCCATGCCGCGCACCCTGATCCACAACGACTTCAACCCGCGCAACATCGCCTTCCGGCGCGAGCCGGATGGCCTGCGCCTGTGCACCTATGACTGGGAGCTGGCCACCCTGCACCTGCCCCAGCACGATCTGGCCGAGCTGCTGATCTTTACGCTTGCGTCACCCGTCAACCCAGACGAAGTGGAGGGCTACATCGAGCTGCACCGCACCGAGCTGGCGCGCCATACCGGCCAGCACATCGACCCCGAACAATGGCGCCGCGGCTACAAGCTGTGCATGCGCGACCTGCTGGTCAACCGACTGCCGCTGTACATGATGGCGCACACCTTCCGCCAGTACGCTTTCATGGACCGCATCATGGCCACCTCGCGCGAGCTGCTGGTGCTGGAAGGGGTGCGTGTCTCGTCATGATGATGACCACACCGCGCCACGTTTTTACCCAGGAAGCCGCGCTGCTCCTGCCTGCCAACCTGCTGGGCGGCAAGGCCGCCAATCTGGCCTGGATGACCTTGGAGGGCATGCCCGTGCCACGCTGGTGGATCGTCACCACCGAGGCCTTCACCGCCCTGCTGCATGGCAACGGCCTGGCGGCCTACATTGACGCCGAACTGGCCGCGCCCGGCATCGCCACCGATGGCGCGCTGCTGGATAAGGCCGCCGCGCGCATTCAGCAGCGTGTGCTGGCCTGCCCTGTGCCGCAGGGCCTCAGCGCCGAGCTGCAAGAGCTGCTGCAAGGCCGCGAGACGGCGCCACTGGCGGTGCGCTCATCGGTGGTGGGCGAGGATGCGCAGGGCGCGTCTTTCGCTGGCCAGATGGACAGCTTCCTCTTTCAAACCGGCCTTGCGGCCGTTCAGGCCAGCCTGCTGGCGGTGGCCGCCTCGGCCTTCAATGCCAGGGCTTTGCGTTACCGCTTGCACCGTGGCCTGCCGCTGACCGACATCCGCTGCGCCATCATCATCCAGGAGATGATCGACGCCGATGTGGCGGGCGTGATGTTCACCGCCCACCCGGCCACCGGCAGCCGCCGGCACGCGCTGGTGTCTGCCGCCTGGGGTGTGGGCGAGGGCATCGTGGGCGGCCTGTGCAACACCGACGAACACACGGTCGAGCTCGACGGCGCAGGCATCGAGACCAGCGTGGCCGACAAAGATGTGGCGGTGGTGTTCGACCAGGCCACGGGCCGCGGCACCCACGAGGTGGCCGTGTCCGAGGAGCGCCGGTTTGCCCGCTGCCTGAGCGACACGCAGGTGCTGGCCTTGCGCGACCTCGGGCTGCAGCTGGCCAAGCTGCGCTGCGCGCCGCAAGACGTGGAGTGGGCGCTGAAAGACGGCCGCCTCTACCTGCTGCAGACCCGCCCCGTCACGCGCCTGCCCGCGCCGACGCAGCCGGTGGGCCGCAGGCTGGTGTTCGACAACTCCAACATCCAGGAGTCGTATTGCGGCGTGACCACGCCGCTGACCTTCACCTTCGCCAACCGCGCTTATGCCACGGTGTACGAACAGACCATGCGCGTGATCGGCGTGTCAGAGAAAGCCGTGCAGGCGCACCGCGACATGCTGGACAACATGCTGGGCCTGGTGCGCGGGCGTGTTTACTACAACATCAACAGCTGGTACCGCGGCCTGCTGCTGCTGCCCTCGTTCAAGACCAACAAGGCCGACCTCGAGCGGATGATGGGCCTGACCGACCCGGTGGATCTGGTGCAGACCCCGGCCCGGGGCTGGCGCGAGAAGCTGGCCAAGACGGGGCAGGTGCTGCGCGCCCTCTACCTGCTGACCCGCGGCTTTCGGAACATGGACAAGCTGGTGGCCGAGTTCAAGCGCATGTTCGAGGCAGCCTATGCCAGCCTGCCGCGCCAGACCTTGCACACTCTGACGCCGGGCGAGCTGATCGAGCAGGCGCGGCGGCTCGACCGCGAGGTGCTGCAACGCTGGACCTCCCCCATCGTCAACGACTTCTACGTGATGATGATGAACGGCCGCGTCCACCGGGCGCTGCTCGCCGCGGGCGTTGACAACCCAGCGGTGGTGCAAAACAACCTGATGTCAGGCGAAGAAGGCATCGAGAGCACCGAGCCCACAAAGCTGCTGTTGCGCCTGTGCGGCCAGTTGCGCCGCACGCCCAACTTGCGCGCCCTCGTGGAGCAAGGCGACAACGCCCACCTGTTGTCGCAGGTGCAGGTGGTCGATGCTGATTTTCATGCGGGCTGCATGGACTACATCGAGCGCTACGGCGACCGCACCATGGGCGAACTCAAGCTGGAGTCGATCACGCTGCGCCAGGACCCGAGCTTCTTGTTCGCGGTGCTGAAAAACTACCTGCGCCGCGACGACCTGACGCTGGAAAACCTGTCGTCCAAGGAGTCGCAGTTTCGCGGCCAGGCCGAGACCGAGGCTTATGGCGCGGTCCAGCGCACACAGGGTGGGCGCGCGCTGCGGCGCTTCAAGCGAGACGTGGCGCGCCTGCGCGATGCCGTGCGCCACCGCGAGAACATGCGCCTCGCGCGCACGCGGCTGTTCGGTCTGTACCGCGACATCTTTCTGGAGGTGGGTCGGCAGTTCACCTTCCACGGCCTGCTCGACTCGCCCCGCGATGTTTTCTACCTGACCCTGGATGAGCTGTATGCCTGGGCCGACGGGCGCGCCGTGCAGACGAAGCTCAAGCCGCTGGTGGCCTCACGCCAGGAAGAGTACGCCGGCTACGAACAAGAAGACCTGCCGCACCATTTCTGGACCTGGGGCCTGGTCTACCTGCACAACGACTTCGCCTACCCGCATGCGGTGCCCGAGCGGGTGGAAGGCGCTGATTTGCGCGGCACGGGTTGCTACCCGGGCATCGTGGAAGAACGTGTGCGCCTGATCTTTTCGCCGCAAGACGAGCTGTCGCTGGACGGCCAGATCCTGTGCACCGTGCGCACCGACCCAGGCTGGGCGCCCTTGTTCCCCACGGCGTCGGGCCTGCTGGTCGAGCGCGGGTCAACCTTGTCGCATTCGGCCGTGGTGGCGCGCGAGTTGGGCATCCCCGCCATCGTCGGCATCCCCGACATCACGCGCCAGCTTCAGAGCGGCCAGCGTGTGCGCATGAACGGGGCCACCGGGTCGATCGAGCGCCTGGCGGATGCGGATGCGGATGTGGCTGCCGATGCGGCTGCCAATGTTGGCGCGGAGGCCGCAACATGACGCAGGCGTGGATGCAAGCCTGGGCGCCTGGCGACAAACTGCCCGAGGCCTTTCTGGCGTTGCCGAAACAGGTCTACGAAGGCGACCCGCACTGGCTGCCTGAAGACCCGGCCACCGTGCAAACGCAGTTCGGGCCGGGCAATGACTGGTTTCGCGACGGGCAGGCCTGGGTCGGCGTGGTGCCGGGGCGCGCGCGGCTGGCGGGCTTTTGCCGCCAGCAAGTGATTGATGGCGAGCCGGCGGCCTTCTTCGGCTTCTGGGAAGGCATGGACGACCTGGCGGCGCACGCCGTGCTATTCGACGGCCTGCGCGACTGGGCCCGGGCGCAGGGCGCCAAGCGCCTGTATGGCCCCATCAACTTCACCACCTTTGGCATGAACCGGATTCGCCTGGATGGTTTCGAGCATGGGGCCTTCCCCGGCGAACCCTGGAACCCGGCCTACTACGCGTCGCTGATGGACAGGCTGGGCCTGGCGATCCGCCACCGTTATGTCACGGCCATCGGCGACATCGACGCCATCCTCGCCAGCGTCACCGACGAGCACCGGGCGCTGCAGGCCAAGCTGGCCTCCAAGGTGTCGATCGAGGCCATGACGCCAGCCATCTGGAACGACAACCTCACCACCTTGCATGGTTTTGTGGACCATGTCTTCGGCGGCAATTTCGCCTACACGCATTTGTCCGAGGCGGCCTTCAGGGCCAGTTGCGGCCCGGCTTTTTCGGCCCGCTTCTGCCCGCGCACCTCGGTGCTGGCGCGCGGCCTGGATGGCCGCATTGCCGGCTTCTTCTTGGTCTTTCCTGACTACAGCCCGTTGCTGCGGCAGGGGCAGCCCCAGCCCCAACGCTTGAGCGACAGCGAGCTGAGTTATGCCGAGCACGCCGGTCGGTTGCCGCGCCCAAGCCTGGCCCTGGCCAAGACCGTGGGCGTGCACCCCGACTTCCGGGTGTTGGGCCTGTTCAAAGCGCTGGGCGGCGAGCTGAGCCTGCGCGCCAAGGGGGTGTACGACATGCTGGGCGGCGCCCTGATCCGTGACGACAACCATTCGCGCGAGTTCGCGCAAAGGCATGCCGACGGACACGAGCGGCGCTACGGCCTGTACCACGCGGAGGTGCTATGAACTTCTGCACCCCCATCTTCGAGCAGGCACGGTTGCACCCCGACAGGTTGGCCTTGCAGGTGCCCTTGGGCAACGCCGGCGCGGTGCGCTATGACGAGCTGCGCTATGGCGAGCTGATGCAGGCCGTGGCGTGCCAGCAGGCGCGGCTGCGCGCGGGCGGGCTGCAACAGGGCGACCGCATTCTGCTGTTTCTGCAACCCGGCATCGAGCTGTACGTGACGGTCGTGGCGATGCTGGCCCTGGGCATGGTGCCGGTGATGATCGAGCGTGGCATGCCGCGTGGCCGGCTGCGCGAGGTGTTGCGCCTGAGCGGCGCCAGCGCCGCCATCGGCGAGCGGGCCGTGATGCGCTGGTGGTGGCTCTACCCCGCCCTGTGGCGCATGAAGCGCTGGGTGGCGGTCGGCCACCAAGGGTTTGTGACCGCGGGCGACTTGGCCCCCGACTGCGTCGCACTGCCAC
The DNA here is from genome assembly GCA_038241485.1 of Burkholderiales bacterium. Taxonomy (GTDB): domain Bacteria; phylum Pseudomonadota; class Gammaproteobacteria; order Burkholderiales; family Burkholderiaceae_C; genus Rhizobacter. Next base: position 7,946 of record JBBRFR010000039.1, on the reverse strand, counting down.
CCGATGCGCAAGGCATCATCACCTACACCTCGGGCAGCACCGGCGTGCCCAAGGGTGCCGACCGCACCCATGGCAGCCTGGAGTCGCAGCACCTGGCCATCCGCGCGCACTGGCCCGACCGCGACGATGACATCGACCTGCCAAGCTTCCCGGTTCTGGTGTTGCACAACCTGTGCTGCGGCATCAGCACCGTGCTGCCCGACACCGACCTGTCGCGGCCGGGGCAGGCCGACGCGGCCCGCATCCTCGAGCAGCTTCGCTTGAGGGGCATCACCCGCCTGTCCGGCGCGCCGGCCTACCTGGACCGGCTCACCCGCCACGCGGCCGAACGGGGCCTGCGTTTCCACGGCGTGCGCTCAGTGGCCATCGGCGGCTCGACGCTCACCTTGCCGCTGGCCCGGCATTGCCGGCAAATGCTCCCGAGCGCCGACATCATGGTGGTCTACGGCTCGACCGAGGCCGAGCCCATCTCGCATGTCGATATCGACGAGCTCATACGCGATTGGGACAGCCTGCCGGGGCATCTAGTGGGCGTGCCCGCCAGCCATGCCGAGGTTCGCATCGTCGACCCGCAGCGCCCCTTGCACGACCACGCGCAGGTGCTGGCGGCGGTGCTGCCGCCCGGGGCCGATGGCGAGATCTTGGTGGCGGGGCCGCATGTGCTCAAGGCCTATGTGGGCAACGAGGCGGCCACGCGCGAAACCAAGATCCCCCGCCCCGATGGCCAGGTGTGGCACCGCACCGGCGACACCGGCTGCCTGGATCCACAGGGCCGCCTGTGGTTGAGCGGCCGCTTGCGCGACCGCGTGCTGGTGGGTGGCCAGCTGCTGGCGCCCTACCCGATTGAAAAAGCGCTGGACGCGCTGGCGGGCATCGAGCGCGCTGCCCTGATCGCGCACCACGGCGGGCCTGTGGTCGTGATGCAAGGGCAGCCGCATGACCCGGCCGCGTTGCAGGCCGTGCTGACAGGCGCCGGCCTGGCCGGCGTCGATGTCACCCATGTCAGTCATATGCCCGTCGATGGGCGCCACAACAGCAAGCTGGACCGCGTGACCCTGCGCCAGCGCATCGAAAGAGAACGCATGAACCAGGCTTCCCGTTGCATTGTTCGTTTGAATCCGGTCGACTGGTTGACCTTGTCGGGCGTGCTCACCTCCGGCCTGGCCGTGGCCAGCGCCTTGAACCAGCAGTTCCTGCTGGCCACCAGCCTGCTTTACCTGGCCATGCTGGGCGATGCGCTGGACGGCATGCTGGCGCGTCGCTTCGGCCTGACACGCCACTTCGGCCGCTACCTCGATGGCTTCATGGACGTGCTCATCTACCTGGTGGCACCCAGCCTGGTGTTCTACCTGCACGGCTTCGACGGCGCGTGGTCGATATGCCTGCTGGCCATGCTGGGGGCCGGCTGCACGCGTCTGTCGGTGTTCAATGAGATCGGCAATGTGGCAAAGGAAGACCAGGGCCTGGCCTACCTGGGCATGCCGGTTTTCTGGAGTCTGTTCATCCTGGCTGCCTACTTGTTGTTGGCCATGGTGTTGCCCGCGCCGTGGTCGCATGGCCTGCTGGCCATGGCCCTGCTGACCTTCAGCTGCGCCATGGTGTGGAAGCGGCCCTTCTTCAAGTTCAAGCGGCTGTGGCAGATCCTGCTGATCACGCTGGGGGGCAGCGGCCTCTTTGCCGGGCTGCATTTGGCGGGAGCCGTCGGTGTCTGATGCGCTTTGGGCCGCCCTGTACTTGCAATGGCCCGTGGTCGTGGGCGGCGTGCTGCACATGGCCATGGTGGCGCATGGTGTCTGGCCCGCCTTGGCCAGGCCGGTGCACCTGCGCTGGTTCGGCAGCAACAAGACCTGGCGCGGCCTGCTGGCCATGCCCCTGCTGACCGCCCTGGGCGCCATGAGCCTGCCGGTGATCGACAGCTTGTGGGGCCGGCCGGAAGGCGTGCCGCCGGATGCCGTGCCCGTGCTGTTGGGGGCCGTGGCCGGCCTGGGCTATGTGCTGGCCGAGCTGCCCAACTCTTATTTCAAGCGTCGCATCGGCATACCGGCGGGTGTCACGCCCGATCGGCATCGTGGCATCTACGTGCTGCTGGATCAGCTCGATTCGGCGGTGGGCGTGGCCCTGGCCTACGTGCTGTACCTGGGCTGTGGGCCGGAGGTGGTGCTGGCCTATGTACTGAGCTTCCCGATCACGGCCTTGCTGGTCAAGCGCCTGCTGTTCGTGGCCAGGCTCAAGAAGTCGGCTTTGTAGGTGCGATCGCCACCGCCACGGCGGGGGTGCGCAGCTTCTGCTTGCGGTACTCGCCGGGCGCCATGCCCGTCCAGCGGCGGAAGGCGTGATGGAAGCTTGACGGAGTGGCAAAGCCCAGCATCTGGGCCATCTCGATCAGAGACAGATCCGGTTGGCCGAAATAGACCAGCACCTGCGCGTGCCGCATCCGGTCGACCAGGCTGCGGAAGGTCAGGCCCGATTCCTCCAGTCGCATCTGCAGCGTGCGCACCGACACCCCCACTTCGGCCGCCACGTCTTCCAGTGAGATGTCGCCGTTCTGCAGTCGCGGCTTGAGCAAGCGCTCGACCCGGTGCACGAAGCTGGTCGAGGTGTCCTTGAGCGAGTCCATCTTGGCCGTCAGCTGAAGGCGCAGCGCGTCGCGCACGCCATGGTCGCCGCGCGAGACCCTGTAGCCGGCGTATGCCGGGGGGCCGCGCAGGCAGCTCTCGGGGGCGTTGAAAACCAGCGCGTCGCCAAATGTTTTCTGGTAGACGGCCAGTTGGTCGTCTGGCGGCTGCGCGAAGCTGAACCTGGCATCGAAGTACAGGTCCGCGCGGCGCGACAGCCAGCGGGAATGCCAGGCCATGGTGGCGATGGTCAGCTTCTCCAGGCGGGGCGAGGTGATGTTGCCGAGAGGGATCAGGCGCAGGTTGAACTGCTCTGCCAGGCTGATGTCCAGGGTATAGACGTCATTGAGCAGGTTGTAGAACTGCGCCAGGCACTCGGCCGCTTCCTGCAGCGTGCGGCTGGCCATGGTGATGAAGCCGATGGGGCCGGTGTCCCAGGGTTTGATGAACTCTGCCAGCTCGAAGGCCAGGTCGTGGTCGCCACAATGCCGCTCGGCCACCGCCATCATGCGGTCCCATTCTTCGACGGGGCGCCGGGTGTTGGGATCCAACCGCTCCACTTGCGAGAGGAAGTAGGCCGTGTACAGCTGAGCGGGATCGACGCCGCGTTGGCGCAAGTGGTCTAGCAAGAGCTGGAAATAGCCCAGACTGACGGTGCACAAACTTTCACTTTCCCTGGCCATCTTGTTGTTCGATTCCGCATGTTTGTGAAATTCAGGCCGCATGTTAATTGCTGCCACAGGCGGAAGAGCACGCTTCGTGCCTTCAGGGTTCTACGATCTGCCCATTGACGAAGGTTCTTTCGCCAATCACCTCGATCAGGATTTCGCCGAAGCGGCTTTCCCAGACGTAGCGCAACACCCCGCTGGTGGCCAGCGGCAGTGGCAACTGCTCTGAGTCGCCAAGACGCAGCAGCGTCTCAGGGAAAACCGGCGCGTTCACGCAGTGCCCCGGCGTTTCAGAGCCAGCGCCACAGGCGCATCAGCCAGGACGGCATGCGTTGAGGGTCGGGCCGGTAGTTCTGGCGGAGTTGATGGCTCATCGAGGTCTCCAATGGCAATAACTGTATATACATACAGTATGCAGCCAGGCCGGCCCACCCGTCAAGCCGCCAGGCCCTGCCCTGCAAACCTGACACGCGAGCTTCTTGCTCCGCAACAAGGCATAGTCTCGGCGCAGCAGCCGCCTGAGTGAAAGCCTGCGGTTTGAGGAGCGACGATGGTGTCGTCTGTTTTGCGGCTCGAAATCCGAGGCCTGGTTCAAGGCGTCGGCTACCGCTGGTCGATGGTCGGCGAGGCTCGCCGGCTGGGCCTGCGCGGATGGGTGCGCAACCGGCGTGACGGCTCTGTCGAGGCCGTGGTGGCAGGCGCGCCCGAGGTGCTCGAGCACATCATCAACTGGGCACGCAGCGGCCCTGAAGCGGCTGCAGTCGACACGGTCGATGTCTTTCCTGCGCAGGGAAGTTTCGACTCTTTCGAACAGCGCCCCACTGGTTAAAGTGAATGCGCGCTGAGCGGGCCGTCGACCGCGATGGCGCTTCGGCAGGGCGCCCCAGCGTCGCCGGTTGATACTTCGCGCATGAAAGTTTTTGCTGTGTCCGACGTTCACGTCGATTACGAAGTCAACGCACGTTGGGTTGAGAGCCTGTCGATCACCGACTTCCAGAACGATGTGCTGATACTTGCGGGCGACGTGTCCGATTCGCTGGGCAAGCTGGAAAAATGTTTCAACACGCTCGCGCGGCGCTTCATGAAGGTGCTGTTCGTGCCTGGCAACCACGACCTGTGGGTGGTACGCGACGCGGCCACGCTCACCTCGCTTCAAAAGCTCGATGCGGTGAGCGCGCTGGCAGCAGCCTGTGGTGTCTCGATGCAGCCCTATCACCGCGGCGCGCTGTCGATCATCCCGATGATGAGCTGGTACGACTTTTCATTCGGGCCGCTCAGCGCCGAGCTGCGCGAGCGCTGGATGGACTTTCATGCCTGCCGCTGGCCCGAAGGCTTTGGCACCGCCGAGGTGGCCACCCATTTTCTCGACATGAATGAATCACTGGCGCGCCGGGGTGATGAAACCATCATCACGTTTTCACACTTTTTGCCACGCGTTGACGTGATGCCGTCGTTCATCCAAGGACCCGGCCGCATGCTCTACCCGGTGCTGGGCGCCACTCGGCTGGACGAGCAAGTTCGCCGCCTCGGCTCGGCTATTCACGTGTACGGGCACAGCCACGTCAACCAGCGAACCACCATCGACGGCACGCTCTACGTGAACAACGCCTTTGCCTACCCGAAAGAGACCCGCATTGCCGCCAAGGCACTGGTGTGTGTGCATGAGACCGCTTGACGATTTGCCCGCACCGCACCAGGTTCACCTGTGGCATGCGTTCACCCCGCAGCAAGATGTGGCGCTCAACGCGCGTCAACTGGGTTTGCTCACGCCAGAAGAGCGCACGCGCATGGCGCGTTTCCACTTCGAAAAAGACCAGCACCGCTACCTGATCACACGCGCGCTGGTGCGCACGGTGTTGTCGCGCTACGCACAAATCGAACCCGCAGGCTGGACCTTCGAGCCCGGGCCGCACGGGCGCCCATTCATCACCAACCCGCACTCTGTCGCGCAGAAGCTGCGCTTCAATCTGTCGCACACCGACGGCCTGATCGTGCTCGCCGTGACCACCGGACGAGAGGTCGGTGTCGACACAGAGAGCATGGCGCGTACCGCCCCGCTGGAGGTCGCCGACCGCTTCTTCTCAAGACAAGAAGCCCAGGCCTTGCGCGCCCTGCCCGCCGCCGAGCAGGCCCACCGCTTCTGGGAACTCTGGACCTTCAAAGAAAGCTACATCAAGGCGCGCGGCATGGGGTTGTCGCTGCCGCTGAGCAAGTTTTCGTTCCAGCTCGACCACGCGGCTCGTGTTGACATCGGCTTTGAAGAAGGCCTGGACGATTCGCCCGCCCACTGGCGGTTCTGGCAACTCAGGCCCGACGCCCACCACCTGGTGGCCTTGTGCCTGGAGGCGTCAACGACAGAGCCGGTGGAGTTCTCTTGCAAGGCCGTGCAACCGCTGCTCCCGGAGGCTGAGCTGGCGTTCGAGGTGACGCGCCGGCCCCGCGCTCTTCAGGGCTGAGCGTCATGGCAACGATCACCGCCCGTGCAGCGTCGCAATGATCTGCGCGAAGGTCGGCCTGAGCTCGCTCCAGGCCTGGTTGCCCAGAGCCTGCGGCTGGCTCAGCACACCGCGGCGCTGGCGTTCGAACAACGGTGTCTTGGACGCAAACACGATCACATTGCCTTCACGCTTCACGTGCACCCGCAGCACATTGGCCTCGAAGCAGCGCTCGATGCGCCCGAGCACGAGCGTGTAGTCGGGGTTTTCGATGTGCAGGTTGACGACCAACAGGCCGTCGGGCGCAAGCGCTTGGTGGCAGTCGTCATAAAACGACTGTGACGCCAGGCTCTCGGGCATGCCGTCGTAGTCATAACCGTCGACCAGCAGCACGTCGTGGCGCTGTGGCGTGTTGCGCACGTACTTCGCGCCGTCGGTTTGCAGCACCCGAAAGCGCTCGCCGTCGCGCGGCACGCAAAACTCGTCACGCAGCGCGATCACATGCGGGTTGATCTCGGCCACGGTGATGCGGCTGCCGGGCAGGTGACGGTGGCAAAACTTCGCGAGCGAGCCACCCCCCAGGCCGATCATGGCGATCGACTCGGGCTGGCCGTTGAACAGCAGGAAGCCCATCATGGCGCGCGTGTACTCCACGTCGAGCGCGTCGGGCTTTTCCATGCGCATGCGGCTTTGCAGCTCGCCGATCGAAAAATGCAACGACTTGGTGTGGGCGTCGTCGTAGACGAAGGGGTGAACGTGCTCAGCGGGGTTCGGGTGGTCGGCCATGGGTTGTGTGGTTCAGGCCGCGCGCGAGCGGCCGATGCGCTGCGCCAGGTCGGCGGTCACCGAGGGCAGCGCCATGGCGATCAGCATCAAGGCGATCGGGATCGTGGCCGAGAAGCCCACGGCCTTGAACGCCAGCGCACCCACCACCCCGCCGCCGAGAAACAGGCCCAAGATGGTGGAGTGGATGAAGAGCTTGTCGCGGTTGGCGCGCACCAGGTGCACGTCGTTGCCTTCGCGGGTGCGGTTCCAGTAAAGCAGGCGGCCGAGTTCGATGCCCAGGTCGGTGATCACGCCGGTCATGTGGGTGGTGCGGATCTCAGCCTGCGAGATCTTGGTGGTGATGGCGTTTTGCAAACCCATGATGAAACACAGCAGCAGCACCGCCGTGGGCACCAGCAACTGCGCCAGCGAGTTGAGGTTTGCGCCGACCAGGCCGAACAGCAGCAACAGCAAGGCTTCGAGCATGAGTGCCAGTGCATATTTGCTTTGCAACTGCCGCCGCCGCGCCCAGTTGATGAGCAAGGCCGTGGTGGCTGCACCTGCAATGAACGACAGCAGCGACACCAGCCCGGCGAGCGCCAGGCCCACGCTGCCCACCACCAGATCGTCGGCAATGGCTGAGACGATGCCGGTCATGTGCGAGGTGTAGCGCTGCACGGCCAGATAGCCGCCGGCATTGATGGCACCGGCCACGAAGGCCAGCACCGCGCCCAGCTGGCGGTTGGCCCGCACGGTGCGATCCCGCCCGGTCAGTGTGCGCAGGAACTGGGCGGGCATCAGTTGGGCGTCAGGTGATGATCAGCGTACCCGCATGCCCGGCTGAGCGCCGGGGAAAGGCTCCAGCACGAAGATGCCTGGGTCGGCTTTTTCGTCGGCATGGCTGGCGGCCAGCACCATGCCCTCGCTGAGGCCGAACTTCATCTTGCGCGGCGCCAGATTGGCCACCATCACCGTCAGCTTGCCGATCAGGTCCTCGGGCTTGTAGGCGCTCTTGATGCCGCTGAAGACGTTGCGGGTCTTGCCCTCGCCGACATCCAGGGTCAGGCGCAAGAGCTTGTCCGAGCCTTCCACGTGCTCGCAATCGAGGATCTTGGCAATGCGCAGATCGACCTTGCTGAAGTCGTCTATCTTGATCTCGGGGGCCAGGTCTTCACCGCCGGGCGAGACCTTAGCCGCCGCCGGTGCCTCGAAGAGCTTGTCCAGCAGCAGCGGATCAACACGCTGCATCAGGTGCTTGTACTCGCCGATGGTGTGGGCGCCGAGCGACACGCCGGCATCGGCGAAGCTGAACTGTTCGACCCTCAGGAAGGCCTCGACCTGGGCGGCCAGCGCCGGCAGCACCGGCTTCAGGTAGATGGTCAGCAGGCGGAAGGCCTCGATGCAGACCGAGCAGACGTCTTGCAACACCGCGTCGGCGCCTGCCTTCTTGGCCAGCTCCCAGG
>JBBRFR010000038.1:0-16418 GCA_038241485.1 Burkholderiales bacterium | reverse complement strand
CGCGGGCTTTGTTGCGCGAAGCCAGCGCCCTCGGGGTGAAGGGTGTGGCGGCACCCAGCGCCAACCGCTTCGGCCGCATCAGCCCCACCCAGGCCCGTCATGTGGTCGACGAGCTGGGCGAGGCCTTGCTGGTGCTCGATGGCGGCGCCTGCCAAGGTGGCATCGAATCGAGCATCGTCGACTGCACCCGCGGCCACCCGGTGCTGCTGCGCCCCGGCGTGCTCAGCCGCACCCGGCTGGAGGCGGTGGCCGGTGAGCCCTTGCTCGACCGCGACGAGGCCGCACCGCGCGCCTCGGGCACGCTGGAGGCGCACTACGCGCCGCGTGCCAAGCTGCGGTTGATGACGGCTGCCCTGTTGCGCACCGCACTGCAGTTGCTGGACGACCCCGCCAAGGCGCCGGCGCTGAGGCTGGCGGTATATTGCCGCACCGTGCCCAAAAGTGCGGCGCCCGGTGCCCACTACCGGCGCATGCCCGCCGAGCCTGCGCCGGCGGCCCACGAATTGTTTGCTGTCTTGCGTGAACTGGACGACCAGGGCGCGCATCTCATCTGGGTGGAAGAACCGCCCGCCACCCCCGAATGGGACGGCGTGCGCGACCGGCTGCAGCGCGCCGCCGCAGCCTAACCCCAGCCCTACCCCTCGCTGAAACCGATTTTCTGGAGTGTTCATGAAGTTCAAGTGGAATGTGACGCGCAACGCCGCAGCGGCCGCCCTGGCCGTGGCCTTGTTGGCATCGTGTGGCGGCGGCACGCAGGTCGAGTCGTTTGTGCCCGGACGCGTGGTCGTGTTTGGTGATGAGGGCAGCCTGATCAACACCGACGGCACCAAGTACACCGTCAACGGCGTGGTGTTCGATACCGCCACCCCGCCGGTGGGCACGGTCACCTGCACCTCCAACCAAGTGTGGGTACAGCAGCTGGCGTACGCCTTCGGCTTGGCGTTCCCCGGGCGTTGCCCCGGAACCGGCACCAACGCTAACGGCGTGATGAGCGCCGCGGTCGGCGCCAAGGCGGCCGACGTTCGTGCGCAGGTCGACGCGTTCATCGCAACCAACACCTTCAGCAACAAAGACCTGGTGACGGTGATGGTGGGTGTGCACGACATCATGGATGCACTGAACCAGCCCAACCCGGTGGCGGCGGTCGAGCAGGCCGGCGACCTGGTGGGCGCGCAGATCGTTCGCATCACCGAGCGCGGCGCCAAGGTGATCGTGTCGACCGTGCCCGACGTGGGGTTGACGCCGTTTGCCATCAACATCGGCAGAGTGCCACTGCTGACCGACCTGAGCACTCGCTTCAACACCCGCTTGCGCCTCAGCCTGCAAAACGTGCGCGATGGCGGCCGTGCGGTGGGCCTGGTGCTCGGTGATGAGCGTGTGTTGTTGATGGCACGTTCACCGGGCAGTTTCGGTATCACCAACACCACCCAGTCGGCCTGTCTGACAGCGTTGCCCAATTGCAGCGCCCTCCCGGCCGATCTCGTGCCGGCGGCAGCCGCCACGTTTGCCAACGATTGGCTGTGGGCCGATGCCACCCACATGGGCGCTAGTGCGCAGGGCCAGCTCGGCGCACTGGCCGTGAACCGCGCCCGCAACAACCCGTTCTGAGTCGTCAGGCGAGGCGCCGCTTGCGCCGCTTCGCCTCGATCAGCAGCTTCATCGCGCTGATGCTCAGCGCGAGCATCAGCGTGACGGCGTTGGCCAGCGTGATCGGCCACGAGCGCAGCACCACGCCGTAAGCCAGCCACAGCGCCACGCCCAGCGTGAACGCGCTGTACATGCCGAGCGAGATGCCGCTCACGTCGCGGGTGCGGAAGGTGTGCCAGGCCTGCAGCGCAAACGAGCCGGTGGTGAGAGTGGCGGCTGCATAACCCAGCCATTCCGAGATGGGGTTCATACGCCGGAAGCCCGGGTGGACGCTGGCAGCGGCGCGGGCGGTGGGGGTGGGCTCATGTCGCTCGCCGCCCATTGCACCAAGGCCTCCAGCGCCGGCCGTGCGGCGCTGGCGTTCGGGTGGTTGATGATGGCCACCAGCACATGGCGGCGCCCGCCATGGCTCAGCACATAACCGGCCACACCGGCCACGGCTTTCAGCGAGCCGGTTTTCAGGTGGGCCCGGCCGGTGGCGGCGTTGCGTGCGCGGCGCAGCGTGCCGTCGATGCCGCTCACCGGCAGCGAACTCATCAGCTCGGGCATGGCCGGCCCCGCGTAGGCCGCCTGCAGCAGGCGGGCCAGCAGCTGCGCACTGAGGCGAGACTCGCGCGACAAGCCCGATCCGTTGTCGATCACCACCCCGAGTGAGTCGTCACCAAAACGGTCGACCAGCCACTGGCGCAGCAGGTCACGCGCCTGCTCTGGGGTGCCGCTGCCGCGCTGCGTCAAAGCGAGGGTGAAAAACAGCTGTTGCGCCATCACGTTGTTGCTGAATTTGTTGATGTCGCGCACCATCTCGGCCAGTGGCGGCGAGCTCAGCTCGAAGCTGGGTGGGTCGGTGGGCGCCGTGCCATCGCGCACCCGGCCGATCAGCTTGCCGCCCATTTCACGCCACAACCCCGCGAGCACGCGCGGGTTGTATGCATTGGGGTCGACGTAGGCGAGTGGCCATTGTTTTTCGCCGCAGGCGCTGGCGTAGTGGCCGGCGAAGCGGATGCGCAGCGGGTCGGCCAGGTCGGGGCGCAGGGCGGCGCGCCAATCGTTGCACACGCCGTTGGACAAGGGCACGCTCAGGTCGATGCGCACACCCGCCAACGGCGGCTCGCTCGAGACAAGCGCGATGCCGCGCGCCGGGTCGGGGGTGAAGGTGAGCAGCAGCGACTTGTAGTTGAGCAGCAGCGCATCGGGCCGCACGTTGTAGGGGCGCAGCGGCTCGCCGTCGAAATCGGCCGGATTCTGCTCGGGCACGCTGAAAGCGCTGCGGTCGAGCACGATGTCGCCGCGGATCTCGCGCACGCCGAGCTGCTGCACACGGCGCAACAGCAGCCACAGGCGCTCCTGCACGAGCTTGGGGTCGCCGTTGCCCTTGATCACCAGGTTGCCGTCGAGCACGCCGTTGAGCGTGGTGCCTTGAATCCACACCGGCGTGGTCCAGCTCCAGGCGGGGCCCAGCAGGTCGAGCGCCGCGGCCGTTGTCACGAGCTTCATCAGCGAGGCCGGGTTCACCGGCGTCTGCGCCTGCCAGCTCAGGTGGGGTGTGGTCGCACCCACTTCCTGCACCATCACCGACAGTGCCTCGCGGGGCACGTTGGCGCGTTGCAAGGCGGCTTCGACTTCGGCGGGCAGGGGGGTGGCGTTCACCTGACCGGCCAGCGCGAAGAAGGTGACGGCGAGGGCGCGCAATGACGTGCAAATCAGCATGGCGGGATGATCGCATGCAGGTGTCCACTGCAACGCGCCCGGTAGACTCGTGCCATGGCCCGACTGCTGGCGTTCGACACCTCCACCGAAGCGATGAGCATGGCCCTGCAGCTGCCGCAGGGCCTGCTCGTGCGCGAGTTGGCGGGTGGCCCCCAGGCCTCGGCGCGTTTGATCCCCGAGATCCTTAACTTGTTGGCTGAAGCTGGCTGCACGTTGGCGCAGCTCGATGAGATTGCCTTTGGCCGCGGCCCCGGCGCGTTCACCGGCTTGCGCACGGCGTGTTCGGTGGCCCAGGGCTTGGCTTTCGGTGCCGACAAGCCGGTGATGGCGGTCGACAGCCTGATGCTGGTGGCGCAAGACGCCCACAACCAGCAGCCGGTTGACGAGGTCTGGGTCGCGATGGACGCGCGCATGGACGAGATCTACGCCGGCGCTTACCGCTGGCAGGGCGAGCGCTGGGTGGTGCAAAACGCCGCGGCCTTGTACACGGTTGAAGCGCTCAACGCCTGCTGGCAGGCCGCGCCGCCTCGGTGTGTGGCGGGCTCGGCGCTCGATGCCTTTGGCGATCGCCTGAACACCCACGCCGCCACGCGGCAACCCCAGACCCGCTCGCGCGCTCAAGCCCTGGCCCAGGTGGCACAGCAGCTGTGGGCCGAGGGTGCGGTGGTCGACGCAGCGCAGGCGCTGCCGCTTTACCTGCGCGACAAGGTGGCACAAACCACGGCTGAGCGCGAGGCGATTCGTTTGGCCAAGGAAGCCGCCACATGAGTGCCGTGTTGCGCGATGAGCGTCTGCTCTTGCCGATGACGGTGAAGCAACTTGACAGCGTGCTCGCGGTTGAGCTGCAGGCCTACGCCTTCCCCTGGACCCGTGGCAACTTCATTGACTCGCTGGCGGCCGGCTACCCGTCGCAGGTGCTGTACGGCGCACAAGGTGAGCTGCTGGGCTACTTCGTCGCGATGGCAGGTGTGGACGAACTGCATTTGCTCAACATCACCGTCACTCCGGCCGTGCAAGGCCAGGGCCACGCACGTTTCATGTTGGACGAGCTGTGTGGGCTCGGCCGCACGCTGCGCGCGCAGCAAATCTGGCTGGAGGTGCGCGAGAGCAACCAGCGCGCACGCGACATCTACGCACACTATGGCTTTGCGCAGGTGGGCCTGCGCCGTGGGTATTACCCAGCCGCCCGCAGCACCCATGCGAGCGCCCGCGAAGACGCCGTGGTGATGAGCCTGGCCTTGAAGACGGGGGCGCCACATGGGCTGGAGTGAACGCCAGGTCGCGATGCTGGGCGAGATGGGCATTCGTGTCTGGCGCACGCCCGAGGCAGCCACCGAAGCTGCGCCGCCTGCGCAAGAGCTGCGTGCGGACGTCGCGGCGCCGCCCCTGCAGCGTGAAACAGGCAGCGCCTCGGCGCCCGCCATCCTCGGCCCGCGCCCGCTGGGCATCGACACCCTGGGATGGCCCGCACTGCGCGAGGCGGTGGCCGGGTGCACCGCCTGCAAGCTGTGCACGGGCCGCACACAAACCGTGTTCGGTGTGGGCCACGAGCGTGCGCACTGGATGATCGTGGGCGAAGCACCGGGTGAGCAGGAAGACCAGCAGGGTGAGCCCTTCGTCGGCAAGTCGGGCCAACTGCTCGACAACATGCTGCGCGCCGTCGGCCTCACACGCGGTGACGCGCCTGCTGAGCAGCAGGTCTACATCGCCAACAGCGTCAAGTGCCGCCCACCCGGCAACCGCAACCCCGAGCCGGCCGAGCTGGCGCAGTGCGAGCCCTTCCTGATCCGCCAGATCGCGTTGGTGCAGCCGCGCATCATCGTGGCCATGGGCCGCTTCGCGGTGCAAAGCCTGCTGCGCAGCACCGAGCCCATCGGCCGCTTGCGGGGCCGTGTGCACCAGTACCAGGGGGTGCCGTTGGTGGTGACCTACCACCCCGCGTACCTGCTGCGCAACCCCGAAGAAAAGTCGCGCGCCTGGGACGATCTCTGCCTCGCCCGCGAGGCGCTGCAGCCCGCCACCGCCTGAGCCAGGGGGAGGCCTCGCGCAGGGTGCCCGGCTATCATGGCCGCACACCTTATTGACACGCGTTGCAGCGGCATCCATGACCCACCCCACCGCCCAGCGCGAGCGCGATCTGCCCGACGCAGATGCCCTGCCGTGCATGCTGGTGTGGTTGTCGACCGAGGGTGTGGTGCTGCGGGGCAACAAAGCCTTCGCCGATTTTTGCAGCGTGGCGCTCGGCCAGGCCACGACGCTTTCCCTGCCCCCGGTGTTGAGCGCCGACTCGGCGGCAGCGCTCGCGCCGCAGCTGGCGGCGCAGCGCGACTTTGAGATCAACCTGCGCCTGCCGCGTGCACGCAGCGCCGCCTGGGCCGACGCCTGGCTCGATTGCCGCGCACGCTGGTTGCCCGACTCCGGCTGCTACCTCTGCACCCTGCACGACGTGACCACCACCCGCCTGGCCGAGCTTTCCGCCCGCGCCCGCGCCGACCAGTTCCAGCTGCTGGCCGACAACGTGCCGGTGCTCATCTCCTCGTTCGAGGCGGGCTCGTTCCGTTGCCTGTTCGCCAACAAGCTGTACGCCCACACCTTCGGCTTTGACGAACACTCGGTGATTGGCTGCACCTTCGCCGAGATCATCGGCAAAGACGCGGCCGAAGCCATCCAGCCTTATGTGGACTACGTGCTGTTTGAGCACAAGGCCACCTCGTATGAGCGCGAGCTGCGTGCGCCCGATGGCACACGCCACTGGCTGGAGGTCAATCTCATTCCCCACATCGGGCCCGATGGCACGATGCTCGCGGCCTTTGTGCTCATCACCGACATCACCAAACACCGGCTCGCCGAGCGGGCGGTGCGCGAGTCAGAAGAGCGCCTGGGCAAGTTCATGCAAGCCAGCGTCGAAGGCATCTTTTTCCACAAGAAGGGCTACATCACCGATGCCAACCCGCCCCTGTGCGAGCTGGTGGGCTTCACACTCGATGAATTGCTCGGGCGCTACGTGCTCGACTTCGTGCCCGCCGATCACGTGGGCAAGGTCGCTGCGGTGATGGAGTCTGGCGAAGAGACCTCGTACGAGAGCGTGATCTTGCACAAGGACGGGCGCCGCATGCCCATCGAGTTCATCGTGCGCACCATCGAGCGCCACGGCGAGCGCATGCGCATGACCATCGTTCGCGACATCCGCGACCGCCACGCCGCGCAGGCCCACATTCGGCACATGGCGCACCACGACGCGCTGACGGGCCTGCCCAACCGTGTGAGCCTGATGGAGCACCTGGGCCACATGATCGCGGCCGCGCGGCGCAATGACTCACAAGTGGCCCTGCTCTTCATCGACCTCGACCACTTCAAGCGTGTCAACGACTCACTCGGGCACCTGGTCGGCGACACGCTCTTGCAGACGCTCGCGCGGCGCATCACCGAGACGCTGCGCACCACCGACCTGGTGGCCCGTTTTGGTGGCGACGAGTTCATCGTGCTGCTGCCGCGCACGCTGCAGCGCATGGACGTCGAAGAGGTTGCACAAAAGCTGGTCGCCGCCATCGAGGTGCCGGTCAACGCCGATGGGCGGCTGATCTCGGTCACGCCCTCGATCGGTGTCTCGATGTTCCCGCACGACGGCGCGACCGCCGACGACCTGATCAAAAACGCCGACACCGCCATGTACCTGGCCAAGTCGCGCGGGCGTGCCAACTTCCAGTTTTTCACCTCCGAGATGGCGAGCTCGGCCTACGCCGCGCTGGTGCTCGAGAGCCAGATGGCGCAGGCCCTGGCGCGCGGTGAGTTCGAGCTCTACTTTCAGCCGCAGGTGCGCGCGCGCGACGGCGTGCTGGTCGGCGCCGAGGCGCTGATCCGCTGGAACCACCCCGAGCGTGGCCTCTTGTTGCCCGATGCCTTCATTGCGCTGGCCGAACAGCAGCGCCTGATGCTGCCCATCGGCCAATGGGTGTTGCGCGAAGCGGCGCGTTGTGCGCGGCGCTGGCATGTGGCCGGCAGGCTGGGGCTGCCGGTGGCGGTGAACCTCTCCACCGTGCAGTTCCAGACCAGCGGTTTCACCGCACTCATCGAACAGCTGCTGCGCGAAGAAGGTGTGAGCGGCGAGCTGCTCGAATTCGAGCTCACCGAGCGCATGTTGATGGATGACCTGCCCGAAGTGAAGCGCAAGCTGGGCGAGCTCAAGGCGCTGGGCATCCGCATCTCGGTCGACGACTTCGGCACGGGCTACTCGTCGCTCGCGCACCTCAAAGAGCTGCCCATCGACAAGATGAAGATCGACCGCTCCTTCGTGCTGGGCCTGCCGGGCGAGACCGATTCGGCTGCCATCGCGCGGGCCATCGTGCAGATGGCGCGGGGCCTGGGCTTGGCGGTGATCGCCGAAGGTGTGGAGACCGAATCCCAGCGTAACTTCCTCGCGCGGCTCGACTGTGACGAGCTGCAAGGCACGCTGATCAGCCCGCCGCTGGCGCTGGCCGATTTTGAGCGCTGGGCCCAGGCCTACTGCGACACCGCTTCGGTGTAGCCAGACTCAGCCCCCAAGTACCTCCCCGAGTCTTCTGGGGTTCAGCGTTTTTTGACCGGCCGGGCCCAGCCCGAGATCGCCATCTGCTTGCCGCGTGCCACCGCCAGGTCGCCGGCCGCCACGTTCTTGCTGATGGTCGAGCCGCCGCCGATGGTGGCGCCGTCGCCCAGGGTCACCGGGGCGATCAGCACGCAGTTGCTGCCCACGTGCACATCGTTGCCGATCACGGTGCGGTGCTTGTTGGCGCCGTCGTAGTTGGCGGTGATGCTGCCGGCGCCATAGTTGACACGCTCGCCCAGCGTGGCGTCGCCCAGGTAGGCGAGGTGGTTGGCCTTGGCGCCGCGCGCCAGGGTCGAGTTTTTCACCTCGACGAAGTTGCCGATGTGCACCTCTTCGGCCAGCTCGGCGCCGGGGCGCAGGCGGGCGAAGGGGCCGATCAGCGAGCCGGCACCGATCGTCACGCCCTGGTGGCCTTCACCACTGCCGCCATCGATGTGGGTGAAGGGGTGGATCACCACGTTGTCGGCAATCTGGGCGTTGCGGATCACGCAGCTGGCGCCGATGCGCACGCCGTTCCCCAAGTGCACCTGGCCTTCGAAGATGCAGTTGATGTCGATCTCCACATCGCTGCCGCAGTGCAGCTCGCCGCGCACGTCAAAACGTGCCGGGTCGGCCAGGCGCACACCGTCTTCCATGAAGCGCTCGGCCAGGGCCTTCTGATGGCGGCGCTCCAAGTCGGCCAGTTGCAGCGGGCTGTTGACGCCCAGCACCTCGGCCTCGCTCTTCGGCTGCGCGACGACCACGGGGGTGCCGCCGGCCACCGCCATCGCGACGATGTCGGTCAGGTAGTACTCGCCTTGCACGTTGTCGTTTTTCAACTGGCTCAGCCAGCGTTTGAGCGCCACCGTGGGCACAGCCATCATGCCGGTGTAGATCTCGCGGATCTGGCGCTGCTCGGGCGACGCATCCTTGTGCTCGACGATGGCGCGCACCTGTCCCTTGTCAGCGCCATCTTGGCGCACGATGCGGCCATAACCCGTCGGGTCGGCGAGTTCGATCGTCAGCAGCGCGAGTCGGGTGCCGCCGCAGGCTTCGACCAGCGCCTGTGCGGTGTGAGCGGTGATCAGCGGCACGTCACCGTTGAGGATGAGGGTGGTGCCTTCGGCGTGCAGCGCCGGCACCGCTTGTTGCACCGCGTGGCCGGTGCCGAGCTGCGGCATCTGGCGCACGAACTGCAGGTGGGGCGCTTGCACGGCCGCTTCAACCTGCTCGGCGCCGTGGCCGGTGATGGCGACGATGCGATCGGCCCCGAGTGACGCTGCGGTATGCAGCACGTGCTGCAATAGACTGCGCCCAGCCAGCTTGTGCAGCACCTTGGGGCAACTGGATTTCATGCGGGTGCCTTTGCCCGCGGCCATGATCACGATGTCGAGCGCCATGCAATTTCCTTCTTGGAAGTCCCTGATTATCGTTTCGCTGCTGGCGCTTGGCACCCTGCTTTCCGGGTGTGGTGCGCTGCGCTTCGCCTACGGGCAAGGCCCCGACCTCGGCTACTGGTGGCTCGACGGTTACGCCGACTTCAACGACGAGCAGACCCCGCGCGCGCGAGACGCACTTTCGGCCTGGTTCCGCTGGCACCGTGCCACCCAGTTGCCCGACTATGCGCAGTTCCTGCTCGCGCTCCACTCACATGCCACCGGGCCAGTGACGCCAGCCCTGGTGTGCAGCTTGTACCAAGAAGCCTGGGGCCGCCTCGACCCGATGATCGACCGCGCCCTGCCCGCCGCGGTGGAGACGGTGCAAAGCCTCACGCTCGCGCAGATTGCCCACATCGAGCGCAAGTACGCCAAGGTCAACGCTGACTTCCGCAGCGATTACCTGCAAGCCGACCCCGCCGACCGGCTCGAAGAGTCGGTCGATCGCGCGGTGAGCCGTGCCGAGATGCTTTACGGCAGCCTCGACGAGGCCCAGCGCGCGCGCCTGTCGCGCGCCATCGCCGCCTCACCCTTCGACCCGCAGCTGTGGCTGCAAGAGCGCATGCTGCGCCAGCAAGACGCGGTCAAGACGCTGCGCCGCCTGGTCACCGAGCGTGCGCCGGCCGACCCGACTCTGGCCGCGCTGCGTGTGCTGGTTGTGCACGCGCAGCGCTCGCCGCACGAGGTCTACTCCAAGTACCAGGCGCGGCTGCAGCAATACAACTGCAAGCTCGCTGCCGAGCTGCACAACAGCACCAGCCGCGAGCAGCGCCTGGCCGCGTTGAAAAAGCTCAAGTCGTGGGAAGAAGACGCCCGCGCGCTGGCGGCCGACGCCGCCCACGCGCCTTGAAAAATCCTGATTAGCGACGTACCTCAGCCCATCCAATTTTCCGTTCGGGCTGAGCCTGTCGAAGCCGGCGCCGGGCACGACGCACCCTTCGACAGGCTCAGGGCGAACGGAGCTTGGCTCAGTGCGAACAGAGCTTGGCTGAGGTTCGTCGCGAATCAGGTAAAAAATTGACTCAGGGCGGCAGCTGCACGCTGACCCGGCGCGGGTTGACGCCGCTCTTCGGAAAGTCTTTCATCGCCGCCACGAACAGCCCGCCCATCAGCTTGCTGCCACCCGCCGTCAGGCCGTCGTTGCTGGCGCGCGCTTCGTACAGGGGTTGGTTGCTCTGCCGATCGCGGATCAGCAGCGCCGCCTCGCGGTCGTAGCGCGGGCTCTCGGCGGTCATCACAAAGCTCGGGCCCCAGAAGGGGCGACCCCAGCGTGAGTAGTAGAGGCCGCCACGCCACCAGAACGGGTCGTCATAAGGTGAGCGGTCGGTGCGCGACACACGTGCACCCACCTGCACCGTGACGTCGGCTGCCTTGATATCGGCCACCTCGGTGAAGCCGGCCGTGGCCAGCGCGGGCCGTGCCACCGCTTCGAGTTCGGCTTGCTCTTGCGGGCGGGCTTGTTGCGAGGGCAGGCGCTCGAAGGCGTAGGTGCTGGGTTTGCGCTCGGCGGGCCACTGGCTGTAGGTCGACACATCGCTCTCGACCACGTTCAGGCTGGCGCAGGCCGTCAAAGCGGCCACCAGGGCCAGCAGGGCAACAGTAGAGATTCGCAACATGGTCGGCCTCCGCAGAGGGGTCACATCAAGGCCCCTGGAACTTGATCACCGCGTCAGTGCCAGCGGCGGGGGGCGGGGCGCAGATCTCTTCGGCGTCGAAGGCCACGTCGCCACCTGCATCGGGCACACCGGTGGTTTTGAGTGTGGTGAAAGGGTAGAGGTTCCTGTCCATCATGTGTGAGGGCGTGATGTTGCCCATGGCGGTGAACAGGTTGTCGATGCGGCCGGGGAAACGTTTGTCCCAGTCGCGCAGCATTTCCTTGATTTGCACGCGTTGCAGCTTGTCCTGGCTACCGCACAGCGTGCACGGGATGATGGGGAACTCACGGTGCGCGGCCCAGCGCTCCAGGTCGGTCTCGGCCACGTAGGCCAGTGGGCGAATGACGATGTTCTTGCCGTCGTCGCTCACCAGCTTGGGCGGCATGCCCTTCATGCGCGAGCCGAAGAACATGTTCATGAAGAGGGTCTGGATCATGTCGTCGCGGTGGTGGCCGAGCGCCACCTTGGTCGCGCCGAGTTCGCCCGCCACTCGGTACAAGATGCCACGGCGCAGGCGCGAGCACAGGCTGCACATGGTCTTGCCTTCGGGGATGAGGCGCTTGACGATGCTGTACGTGTCTTGGGTCTCGATGTGAAACGGCACGCCGCGTGCCTTCAAGTACTCGGGCAGCACGTGGTCGGGGAAGCCCGGCTGCTTCTGGTCGAGGTTGACCGCCACCAGCTCGAAGCGGATCGGCGCACGCTGCTGCAGGTTGAGCAAGATGTCGAGCAGGGCGTAGCTGTCTTTGCCGCCCGACACACACACCATCACCTTGTCGCCGTCTTCGATCATGTTGAAGTCGGCCATGGCCTGGCTCACCTGGCGGTGCAGGCGCTTGCTGAGCTTGTTGATCTCGAAGGCTGCCTTCGTTTCGTCTTTGTCGAGCACCGCACTCATCACAGTTCCTTGATTCCAAACACTTCACAACCGACCGCGTCGCAGTCGGGGTACACATCGGGTTTTTCGGTCGACACGCGCGCCGCCTTCACGCGCGGGTGGGTCAGCATCAGCGCCAGCACCTCGTCGCACAGCGTTTCTTGCAGGTGGATGTGGCCCTGCTTGATGCGCACGCCGATGCTGCGGCGCATGAAGTCGTAGTCGACCACTTCTTCCAGCTCGTCGTCTTTCGGGGTCGATAGCGACAGCGGGATGTACAGGTCGACGTTGATCAGCACCCGCTGCTCGCCACGCTTCTCAAAGTCGTGCACGCCGATGTTGATCCACACCTCGTAGTTGCGCAAAAAAAGGCGTCGGCAGTCGCGCAGGTCGAGGTGGCCCAATAGGCTTTGCATGATGTCAGCCCCTCGGCTGCGGAGTACCGCGTCCGATCCCCCAAGGGAATGCGGGCCGGCTTGGGAGCGGCCCGGCGCTCGGCCCGCTGCTGATTTGATGAAGAGATTTCATGTCAGGTCTCTTTGTTCGGGTTGGCAAGGAACATCACATCGCGTGATTGAGCCTGCAAATGTTGGCCGCCATCCACGAGCAAGGTGCTGCCGGTGATGGCGGGTGAGCCGATCAGGAAGCGCACGGCATGCGCGATGTCGGCGGGTGTGGATGAGCGCTGCAGCGGCGTGAGTTGGTGTGATTGGTCGAACTCCTCGCTGCTCATCGCACCCGACACGAGCGTGACACCCGGCGCCACACCACACACCCGCAGCGCAGGTGCCAGCGCTTGCGCCAGCATCACGGTGGCCGCCTGCAGCGCCGCCTTCGACAGCGTGTACGAGAAGTAGTCGGGGTTGAGGTTGAAGAGTTTCTGGTCCAGCAGGTTGACCACACAACCTTGGCGCCGTGTGCTCAGCAGGTGCTCGTACAAGGCCTGCGACAGCAGCACCGCCGGGCCAGTGTTGGCACGCCAGTGGCTGTCCATCGCTGCGTAGCTGAAACGCGCGGTGTTGTCGTACTCGAAGGTCGAGGCGCTGTTGACCACCGCGTCAAGTCGCTTGAAGCGCGCCAGCACGGCGGGCACCAGCGCGCGGCAGGCGCTCTCGTCGGACAGGTCGGCGGCAAAACTCGCGGCCTGTGCGCCGCCCGCTCGGGCTTGCGCCACGGTGGCCTCGGCGTCGTCGTGCGAGTGGCGGTAGTGCACGGCCACATCAAAGCCATGCGAGGCCAGGTCGAGCGCGATCTCGCGGCCCAGCCGTTTGGCGGCGCCGGTGACCAGAACGACAGGGCGTTCAGACATGGTTTGGGGGGTGCATAGAGCGTGTGGAGCGAACCCGACAGTGTATCGGCGTGGGCTTTTTCTCTGGCCCGACATGGGCTTGCACCCACAGGCACAGACGCTCGGCGCCCCGCCGGGCACGCCTGGGTTTCTACAATGCCCCGATGACACTCCACGAGCCCGCGCTTGCATCGGCGCCCCTGGCTGCGCTGATCCGGCGGGCCCTCTCGCGCCAGGGCGGCTTTCTGCCCTTCGATCGCTTCATGGCGCTCGCGCTCTACGCACCGGGCCTTGGCTACTACGCCAATGACAGCCGCAAGTTCGGCCTGATGCCTTCATCGGGCAGCGACTTTGTCACGGCGCCCGAGCTGTCGCCCTTGTTCGGCAAAGCACTTGCCTGCCAGGTGGCGCAAGCCCTGGTGGCCAGTGACAGCAGCGAGCTGTGGGAGTTCGGTGCGGGTTCGGGCGCATTGGCCGAGCAGCTGTTGGGCGAACTGGGCGAGACCGTGTCGCGCTACACCATCGTCGACCTGTCGGGCAGCCTGCGCGCGCGCCAGCGCGAGCGGCTGGCGCGCTTCGGCGAGCGTGTGCAGTGGGTTGATGCTTTGCCTGACACCTTGAACGGCGTGATCGTTGGCAACGAGGTGCTCGACGCGATGCCGGTGCAACTGCTGCACTTCGACGGCCAGCAGTGGTTCGAGCGGGGTGTGGTGGTGCAAGACGACGAGACCTTCGCCTGGAACGACCGCCCGACCGAGCTGCGCCCGCCCTTCGATGGCCCGTTTGCCCCCGGCACCGTGACCGAGATCCACCCGCAGGCCGAGGCTTTCATCGCCACACTCGCCGACCGCCTGCAACGTGGTGCGGCCTTCTTCATCGACTATGGCTTCCCCGAGGCCGAGTACTACCACCCGCAGCGCAGCGGCGGCACGCTGATGTGCCACCAGGCCCACCTGGCCGACACCGACCCGCTGGTTGACGTGGGGTGCAAAGACATCACCGCCCACGTCAACTTCACTGGCATCGCACTCGCCGCACAAAACGCCGGGCTGCAGGTGCTGGGCTACACCTCGCAAGCGCGCTTCTTGTTGAACTGCGGTTTGATGGAAATGCTGCAGGGCGCCAACCTGAAAACCATCGCCCACGCACAAAAGCTGATCACCGAGCATGAGATGGGCGAGCTTTTCAAGGTGATCGGTTTTTCACGCGCCTGCGACGCGGCCTTCACCACCGACCCGCTGGGCTTTGCCCAGGGTGACCGGACGCACCGCCTGTGATCCGCTGGCTGATCGTCATCTTTTTGGCGCTGCTGATCTTCAGCGGCCTGCACAAGTGGCTGGAGAAGATCGGCCTCGGCAGGCTGCCGGGTGACTTTCGCTTTCGCCTCTTCGGGCGCGAGTTTTTCATCCCGCTCACCAGCAGCGTGTTGCTGAGCATGGTGGCCATGGGGATCTCCAAGCTGATCTAGGGTGGCCATGGCCCGCCGCGCCGCGGGCCATGGCTCCTTCGGGCGATGACCCGGTGGGTAGGGTTGAGGACACTGCTTGCCATGCCCCGCCATGGAGATTTCGCGATGAAACCCGTTCTTGCCTACGCGCTTGCGTCCCTACTCTGCGCCTTTGTCACCGGCACGCCTGCCGTCGAGCGGCCGCGCCAGCGTGCTTCGTTGGCCGACGGCATCAAGACCGCCAACCAACACCTGGTCGCTACGCACGACGGTGCCGCCATTGCCGAGATCTCGACCCTGCTCGACCGCATCACCCGACAGCGTGAAAAGCGCGGCGGCGCCGGGGGCGGTGTGCCGCTGAAGCGCGGCTCAGGCCGCGAGGCTGCTGGCCACCGCCGCCTGCCGCGCCTGGCGAATGGCATCGCCGATGGCAGGCCCGCTTCGCCCTTGTGCCAGCGCCTGCGCTGACACGGCCGCGCTGTCTACCGCCAGCGCCGCATCGAGCGCGCGCTGCAAGCGCGCACGTTGCGGGTAAGGGCGGTCTTCAAAGCCGGTGCGCCCACGCGCATCACATTCGCAGGCCAGCAGCATCTCGGCAAAACGGTGCGGCCGGCGCCAAGCGTCGCAGCGCTCCAGCAGGCGCATTACGGCGGCGGCATCGAGCGTTTCGCTGCGGTGCACGTTGCCGTGTTCACGGGCCACCGTTTCGGCCAGCTCGCGGCAGTCGGTGGGTACCTTCAGCCGCTCGCACACCGCCTGAACCAGCTTCACACTGCGCGCTTCGTGGGCGATGTGGCGCGGCAGCTCTTCGGCGCGTGTGGTGCCTTTGCCGAGGTCGTGGCCCAGGCAGGCAAAACGCACGGCGAGCGACGATTGCAACTGCGCGGCCATGTCGAGCACCAGCATCAGGTGCACCCCGGTGTCGACCTCGGGATGGTGTGCTTCGGGTTGTGGCACGCCCCACAGGCGGTCGACCTCGGGCAGCAGCCGGGCCAGCGCGCCGCAGCTGCGCAAGACCTCGAACATGCGCGAGGGTTTGGGCTCCATCAGCCCGCGCGACAACTCTTGCCACACCCGCTCGGGCACCAGGGCGTCGACCTCGCCGTGAGCCACCATTTGCTGCATCAGCGTGGTGGTTTCAGGCGCCACGTGGAAGTCGACAAAGCGCGCGGCAAAACGGGCCACACGAAGAATGCGCACCGGGTCTTCGGCGAAGGCGGGCGACACGTGGCGCAACACCTTGTCGCGCAGGTCTTGCTGGCCACCATACGGGTCGATGAGCGTGCCGTCTTCGCCCTGGGCAATGGCGTTGAGGGTGAGGTCACGCCGCTGCAGGTCTTCTTCGAGCGTGACGCTCGGGTCGGCATGGACGGTGAAGCCGCGGTAGCCGGGCGCCGACTTGCGCTCGGTGCGGGCGAGCGCCACTTCTTCTTTGGTGACCGGGTGCAAGAAGACGGGGAAGTCTTTGCCCACCGGCGTGTAGCCGGCGTCGACCATCTCTTGCGGCGTGGCGCCGACCGCCACCCAGTCGCGGTCGTTGACCGGCAAGCCCAACAAGGCGTCGCGCACCGCACCACCCACCATCCACATCTTCATGGGATGGCAGTGTAGGTTCGTCAGCGCGAGCTGCGATACGACTCTTCGAAGTCCAGGAAGTCGTGCTCGGCCAGAGCGTCTTTCGTCCACGCCAGCACGCCCGGCAGGGCTTGCACACGGTCGACGTAGGCCTGGATGGCCGCTGGCACCGGCAGGCCGTAGGTGACGATGCGTTTGACGACGGGGGCGAAGTAGGCGTCG
>JBBRFR010000037.1:0-16703 GCA_038241485.1 Burkholderiales bacterium | reverse complement strand
ACGCCCACGGGCCGCTCCGCGTGACACACCGCCAGGACGTCCTCCGCCGTCACGGGCTCGAAGTACAGCCGGCTCGACGTGTCGTAGTCGGTCGACACGGTCTCGGGATTGCAGTTGACCATGATGGTCTCGTAGCCGTCTTCTCGCATGGCCAGCGCTGCGTGCACACAGCAGTAGTCGAACTCGATGCCTTGGCCGATGCGGTTGGGGCCACCGCCCAGCACCATGATCTTCTTGCGGTTGGTGGGCTCGGCTTCGCACTCTTCGTCGTAGGTCGAGTACATGTAGGCCGTTTGAGTGGCGAACTCGGCCGCGCAGGTGTCCACACGTTTGTAGACCGGGCGCACCTTCTTGGCCCAGCGCGTTTCACGCACGGCGTGCTGGTGTGTTCCCAGCAACTTGGCCAAGCGCTTGTCGGAGAAGCCCTTTTGCTTGAGGAAACGCAGCTCCTCGGTCGACAGGCTCTCCAGCGTGCGGCCGGTGATCGCCGTTTCAGCCTGAATCAACTGCTCGATCTGCGCCAGGAACCACGGGTCGATGGCGGTTTCTTCGAAGATCTCTTGCAGGCTCATGCCGATGCGGAAGGCGTCGCCCACGTAGAGGATGCGCTCGGGGCCGGCCTCGCCGATCTCTTGAATGATTTCTTCGCGGTCGATGCTGCGCTCGGTCAGGCCATCGATACCAGTTTCCAGGCCTCGCAAGGCCTTCTGGAAACTCTCCTGGAAGGTGCGGCCCATGGCCATCACCTCACCCACCGACTTCATCTGCGTGGTCAGGCGCGAGTCGGCGGCCGGGAATTTTTCGAATGCAAAACGCGGGATCTTGGTGACCACGTAGTCGATGCTGGGCTCGAACGAAGCCGGTGTCGCGCCCCCGGTGATGTCGTTGCGCAACTCATCGAGCGTGTAGCCCACGGCCAGCTTGGCCGCCACCTTGGCGATCGGGAAACCGGTGGCCTTGGAAGCCAGCGCCGACGAGCGGCTCACACGTGGGTTCATCTCGATGACGACCATGCGGCCGTCTTTCGGGTTGATCGAGAACTGCACATTGGAGCCGCCAGTGTCCACACCGTTCTCGCGCAGGATGGCGATGCTCGCGTTGCGCAGCAGCTGGTATTCCTTGTCGGTGAGCGTCTGTGCCGGCGCCACCGTGATCGAGTCGCCGGTGTGAATGCCCATCGGGTCAAGGTTCTCGATCGAGCACACGATGATGCAGTTGTCGGCGCGGTCGCGCACAACTTCCATCTCGAACTCTTTCCAGCCGATGAGGCTTTCTTCGATCAGCAGCTCTTTGGTGGGCGACAGATCGAGGCCGCGCTTGCAGATCTCTTCGAACTCTTCGGGGTTGTAGGCGATGCCGCCGCCGGTGCCACCCAGCGTGAAACTTGGGCGCACCACCATCGGAAAGCCGTTGCCACCGATCTCTAGCTGAATGCGGCGCTGAACGGTGAGCGCGTCTTCCATCGAGTGCGCAATGCCGCTCTTGGCCGAATGCAGGCCGATGCCGGTCATCGCATCCTTGAACTTCAGGCGGTCTTCTGCCTTTTCGATGGCTTTCTCATTCGCGCCGATCATCTCGACGCCGTACTTGGCGAGCACGCCGTTCTTGTGCAGGTCGAGCGCGCAGTTGAGAGCCGTCTGACCACCCATGGTGGGCAACACCGCGTCGGGCCGTTCTTTCGCGATGATCTTCTCGACCACCTGCCAGGTGATCGGCTCGATGTAGGTCACATCGGCCATCTCGGGGTCGGTCATGATCGTCGCCGGGTTGCTGTTGACGAGGATGACCTTGTAGCCCTCTTCGCGCAGCGCCTTGCAGGCTTGGGCGCCGGAGTAATCGAACTCGCAAGCCTGGCCAATGATGATCGGGCCGGCGCCGATGATGAGGATGGATTTGAGGTCTGAGCGCTTAGGCATTTGTCTTCTTCTCCATCAGCGCAGTGAAACGATCGAACAGGTAGGAAATGTCATGCGGTCCGGGGGATGCCTCGGGGTGGCCCTGGAAGCAGAAAGCGGGTTTGTCGGTGCGGGCCAAACCCTGCAGCGTGCCATCGAACAGGCTCACGTGCGTGGGGCGCAGGTTGGCGGGCAGCGTTTTTTCATCGACGGCAAAGCCGTGGTTCTGGCTGGTGATGCTCACGCGGCCGGTGTCGAGGTCTTTCACCGGGTGGTTGGCACCGTGGTGTCCAAACTTCATCTTGAAGGTCTTGGCACCCGAAGCCAGCGCCAGAATCTGATGCCCCAAGCAAATGCCGAAGGTGGGGATGCCGGCGTCGATGAGTTCGCGCGTTGCGCGGATGGCGTAATCGCAAGGCTCGGGGTCGCCGGGGCCGTTGCTCAGGAAGATGCCATCGGGCTTGCGTGCCAGCACATCGGCTGATGATGTCTGTGCGGGCACCACCGTCACCCTGCAGCCGCGGCTGGCCAGCATGCGCAGGATGTTGCGCTTGATGCCGAAGTCGTAGGCCACCACATGAAAGCGCGGCGACTTCAACTCGCCATAACCGCCTTCGAGCTCCCATTCGGTTTCGGTCCACTCGGTGACGCCGGATTGAGTCACCACCTTGGCAAGATCGAGCCCACTCATGGACGCAGCCGCCTTTGCGAGCGAGAGGGCTTTATCGGTGTGGGCTGAAGTCAGCGCCTCACCAAGCGGCAGCGTGAGGATGCAGCCGTTTTGCGCTCCCTTGCTGCGCAGCACACGTGTGAGGCGGCGCGTGTCGATGTTGGCGATGGCCACCGTACCCTCGGCTTTGAGGTAGTCCGACAAGCCAGCGCTCTGGCGAAAGTTTGACGCGATGAGGGACAGGTCTTTGATGATCAACCCGGCGGCGTGAACCTGGGTCGACTCGACGTCTTCGACGTTGACACCGTAGTTGCCGATGTGTGGATAGGTCAGCGTGACGATCTGGCGGCAGTAGCTTGGGTCGGTGAGGATTTCCTGGTAGCCGGTGAGTGCGGTGTTGAACACCACCTCGCCAACAGTGTGACCGGTGGCGCCGATCGACACGCCCTGGAAGACCGTTCCGTCCGCGAGTGCTAGAAGAGCCTGAGCTAGGTTTGGCAGCAATGGCGGGGGCACACGATTCTCCGATTTGTGCGCGCCCAGCTCTGCTCTTCGAGCACGAGACCGGTTGAGAAAACTGGGGGGAGTTTTCGGCAGGAAACAGCGAGAGAGTCGCTGGGCGGGTGGGGTTGCGGGTAAACCTTCGCATTGTACCCGAGGGTAGGCACCCAGAGCCCCGTGAGACGAGTAGGAACCACTTATCGTTTCGGAGTCCCGTGCAGACCCTGGGGGAAGCAGACCAAGTTCATCACACGCTCACATAATTCAGGCTGCACAAAACAAGAGGAGTGACACATGAAAGGCGACCCCAAGGTCATCGAGCTGCTCAACGCTCAACTGAAGAACGAACTCACCGCGATCAACCAGTACTTCTTGCACTACCGAATGCTGAAGCACTGGGGCCTGGACAAGCTGGCGGCCAAGGAATACGCCGAGTCGATTGGCGAAATGAAGCATGCCGACCGTCTGATGGATCGCATCTTCACGCTCGACGGCCTGCCCAACTTGCAGGATCTGGGCAAGCTGCTGGTCGGTGAAGACACGGTTGAGATCCTCAACTGCGACTTGAAGTCGGAGATGGGCGCGCAGGCGACCATCAAGGAAGGCATCGCACACTGCGAAGCGGTGCGTGACTACGTGTCACGCGACCTGCTGCAAGAGATCCTCGACGACACCGAGGAACACATCGATTTCCTCGAAACCCAGATCGAGTTGGTCGACAAGGTTGGCCTGCAGAACTATCTGCAGTCGCAAATGGGCGAACCTTCGCCGTCCTGACCTGCGCCTAAACCCTTGCGTCGGGCCGGGGTTT
This sequence comes from Burkholderiales bacterium, assembly GCA_038241485.1. Taxonomy (GTDB): domain Bacteria; phylum Pseudomonadota; class Gammaproteobacteria; order Burkholderiales; family Burkholderiaceae_C; genus Rhizobacter. The sequence goes on along the minus strand of JBBRFR010000037.1, from coordinate 12,826 downwards.
TACGACGGCTTGAATTGCGAATCATTCTTATTTATGATGGCTCAACGGCCCGAAATCGGGGCACTGGAGCGACTTCATGATTGTTTGTGTCTGCCAACGTGTATCTGACCGCGACATCGAACGCCATGCCCGCAATGGCTGCGCGAGCTTTGACGAGCTGCAAATGGATTCCGGCGTAGCGTCTTGTTGCGGGCGCTGCACCGATTGCGCGCGCGACGTGTTCGAGTCGGCTCGCGCTTCTGGTCACCGGGCTCACGGCCCCGCTCACCAAGCCTTGATCCCCGCGACGGCCTGAGCCTCAGGCCCGGGTCACAGGGCGGCGATACCCGCCTTCGCGACCTGAGCGTCTTCGCTGGCCTTCACACCGCTGACACCAACCGCCCCCACGCACTGCCCCTGCACCATGATGGGCACCCCACCTTCCAGCAGGCCGCGCACCTCGGGCGCGCTCAGGAAGGCATTGCGCCCCTGGTTGATCATGTCCTCGTAGACCTTGCTCTCGCGTTGGCCGAGCGCTGCGGTGTGCGCCTTGGCTGGAGCGATATGAGAAGAAATGGGCGCCGCGCCGTCGAGCCGTTGCAGCCACAGCAGGTGGCCACCGTCGTCAACAATGGCGATGGTTACAGCCCATCCATGGCTCAGCGCCTCGGCTTCAGCAGCGGCAGCAAGCCGCTTGACGTCGTCCAAGCCCAACATTGCTTTGGTCTTCATGATGAGCACTCCCGTTATTGTGGGGACACCAGCATGCCTCATGCCCGGCCGGGCAGGTTTTGGCGAATGTCACAGCGCGCCGGTCGGGGAACTAGAATTCGGCCAAGCGGGTCTGAGCCCGCATAGCGTTCACATCAAGGAGGTTTCTTTCATGAACGACAACCTGCAATCCGCTTATGGCTTGACTGGTTCGGTGAGCACTGCCGACCAGCGCAACCGAGTGCTTCGCAACACCTATTGGTTGTTGGCGCTTTCGATGATCCCCACCGTGCTCGGCTCCTGGGTCGGCATGCAAATGGGTTTCAACTGGTTCGCCGCCAACCCTTTCATCGGCTTCATGGTGTTCATGGGCGTGGCTTTCGGCTTCTTCTACGCCATCGAGAAGACCAAGAACTCTGGCCTGGGCGTCGTGCTGCTGCTGGCCTTCACCTTCTTCATGGGGCTGATGCTCTCGCGCCTGCTCGGCGGCATCCTGGGCAACTTCCGCAACGGCAGCCAGCTGATCGCCATGGCCTTCGGTGGCACCGCGCTGGTGTTCTTCGGCATGGCCACACTGGCCTCCACCATGAAACGCGACATCTCCGGCATGGGCAAGTGGCTCTTCGTCGGCCTGATCGGCATCATTGTTGCCAGCGTTGCCAACATCTGGCTGCAAATGCCCGCGCTGATGATGACGGTGTCGGTGCTGGCTGTGCTGATCTTCTCGGCCTACATGCTGTACGACCTGAAGCGTGTCGTGGACGGTGGTGAAACCAACTACGTCACGGCCACTCTGGCGATCTATCTGGACGTCTACAACGTCTTCGTACACCTGCTGAGCCTGCTTGGCATCTTTGGTGGCGAGCGCGATTAGCGCCTCTCGGCCGGTCAGGAAGGCGGGGGCCCTTGAGGCCCCCTTCTCTTTGTTGCTCAGTCTTTTTCGAACACCGCCATGCTCTCCACGTGAGCCGTGTGCGGGAACATGTTGATCGCGCCCGCCGCTACACAGCGATAGCCGGCCTGGTGCACCAACAAGCCAGCATCACGGGCGAGCGTAGCGGGGTTGCAGCTCACATAGACGATGCGGCTCGGAGGCTGAAAGCCCTCGACAGGCGCTGCAGCCAGATCGACCAAGGCCTTGGCCAAGGCAAACGCCCCTTCGCGTGGCGGGTCAACCAGCCATTTGTCCGCCACGCCGTACTTGGCCAGTTCCTCGGGCGTGATCTCGAACAGGTTGCGCGCCACAAAGCTCGTCTTGGCAGACTTGCCATTGAGCTCCGCGTTGTCACGCGAGCGCGTCACCAACGCCTCGCTGCCTTCGATGCCCAGCACCTCACGCGCTTGCGTGGCAATCGGCAGCGTGAAGTTGCCCAGCCCGCAAAACCAGTCGATCACCCGCTCGTTCGGCCCGGCGTCCAACAGCCGCAAGGCACGGCTGACGAGCACCCGGTTGATATGGTGATTGACCTGCGTGAAGTCGGTGGGTTTGAACGGCATGGTGATGCCGAACTCGGGCAACGTGTAGGCCAGTTGTCGCCCACCCGCATCAAGCAAATGAACCGTGTCCGGGCCCTTGGGTTGCAACCACCATTGCACGCTGTACTGGGCGGCAAATGCACGCAAGCGCTGCAAGTCGAGCGCGGTGAGCGGCTCAAGATGGCGCAGCACCAGCGCGGTGACATCATCTCCCACCGCCACTTCAATCTGCGGCAAACGGTCTCGCTGGTCCATCCCGGCGATCAGGTTGCGCAGCGGGACCAGCATCGCGCTCAGGTGGGGCGGCAGCACCTCGCAGCTGTCCATGTCGGCCACGTAGCTCGACTTGCGCTCGTGAAAGCCCACCAGCACGCGCTCTTTTTTCACCACGTAGCGCACCGACAAGCGCGCCCGGTAGCGGTAGCCCCAGGCCGGCCCTTCGATCGGGCGCAGCACCCGCTCGGGCTTGACCTTGCCCAGGTGCCACAGCGAGTCTTCGAGTGCGCGCTGTTTGGTCGCCACCTGTGCGCCCACATGAAAGTGCTGCATTTTGCAGCCGCCACAGGTGCCGAAATGGCGGCAACCGGGCGTCACACGTTGTGAGCTTTCGCGGCGCAGCGCCACCATCGTGGCCTGCTCCCAGTTGTTTTTTTTGCGCTGCACGCTGACAAGCACTTCTTCGCCGGGCAAAGCCCCGTCGATGAAAACCACCTTGCCTTCGGCGTTGTGCGCCACTCCTTGTGCTTCGAGGTCGAGTGACTCGACCTTCAGCCATTCATCTGCTGCTGTCATGGGGCCGATTGTCTCAGCCCGCAAGTCACCTCAGAAAAGCGAGTCGCGGCTGATGCCGCTGCGCACCATGCGGCGCTTGAGCTTGATCAGTGCCTCTTGCTGGATCTGCCGGATGCGCTCTCGCGTGAGGCCCAGCCGCTCGGCCAGAACCTCCAGCGTCTCGGGCTCGCGGTCGCGCAAGCCGTAGCGCCCGGCCAGCACCTCACGCTCGCGTTCGTTGAGCTCGTCCAGGCCGTGCTGTAGCAGCACCTCGACCTCGTTGTGCAGCGTCAGGCTGGCCGGGTCGCTCGCTCCGTCGTCGGCCACGCTGTCGAGCATGGATTCGGAGCCCTCGCGGTCGAGCGGTGCATCGAGCGAGGCCGGCGTTTCAGAGAACTTCAACAGCTCGCTCACCTCGTGCACCGGGCGGCCCAGGCGCGCGGCAATGTCTTCCACACGCACCGGCTGGTCACCATCCGCATGTGTGGCTTCGGCTTCGAGGGCACGCCGCGCCTTGAGCACGTGGTTGAGTTCGCGCACCACATGCACAGGCAGCCGCACCAGCCGGGCCTGGTGCATGATTGCCCGCTCGATGCTTTGGCGAATCCACCACGACGAGTAGGTCGAAAAGCGGAAGCCCCGCTCCGGCTCAAACTTGCCGATGGCGTGCATCAACCCGAGGTTGCCCTCTTCGATCAGGTCGGTCATGGGCAGGCCACGGCCGAGGTAATTCTTGGCGATGCTCACCACCAGGCGCAGGTTGCGCTCGATCATCTCTTGACGGGCGGCAAAGTCACCGGCGCGCGCGCGGGTGGCGGTCTCGAACTCTTCTTGCGGCGTGAGCAGCGGCGCGCGGCGGATCTCGCGCAGGTAGGTCTGCAAGGTGTTGCCGACCTCGCCGTCTCCGGCGGCGATCTCGATGCTGGCGGGGGCGTCGTCAGCCTGTGACTCTGCCCCGTCGGCGCCGTGCTCGCCGGCTACCTGCAACACCGACTGCAGGCTCGGTGGCCCAAACGTGGGCGGCACCGTGGTATCCGCTGCCAGCCCATTCCCCGTGTGGCGCTTCTTGGTCATGGTGTGGCGCGGTCAAACCGGTCAGCGGGTGCAGGGCGCGCGTCAACGCGGTGGCAGGAGCTTGGCAGGGTCGATCGGCTTGCCCTGCTTGCGAATTTCGAAGTGCAGTTGAACCCGCTCGGCGTCGGTTGCCCCCATCTCGGCGATCTTCTGCCCGCGCTTGACCGCTTGCTCTTCCTTGACCAGCAAAGACTGGTTGTGGGCGTAAGCGGTGAGGTAGGTGTTGTTGTGCTTGATGATGACCAGGTTGCCGTAACCGCGCAGGCCCGACCCGGCATACACCACCTTGCCATCGGCGGCGGCGCTCACCGGGTCACCAACCTTGCCGGAGATTGCCAGGCCCTTGGTGCGTGACTCATCGAATGCACCGACGACGGCGCCCTTGGCAGGCCACAGCCAGTTGATGTCTTCGTCGCCTTCACGTGCCGCCGGCGGTGTGGGCAAGACCGGTGGCGGTGGAGCGGGCGGCGTGGCGGCGACGGCAGGTACGGCGGCCGAGGCAGCCGGTGCGGGCTGGCTCCGGGGAGCATCCAGCGGGCGCGTTTCAAGCTTGACGGTGGTCACGGGGCGTGTGGCAACCGCATTGGGGTCGGCCCCGGGCGCCACCACACGCAACACCTGCCCCGCCTCGATCACATTCGGGTTGTCGAGGTTGTTCCACTTGAGGATGTCTTTCCAGCTCTGCCCGGTTTCCAGGCCGACGCGGATCAACGTGTCGCCCGGCTTCACCATGTAAAAGCCAGGCTTGCCGGCGTTTTCAGCGCCTGGCAACACCTTGACGGGTTCGGCTGGCAGGGCCAGCACGACCGGGGCGACGACCACCGCGGTTGAAGCGGTCGGAGCCGTGATCGGCCGGTTGAGCACCGAGCGGTCTTCAACCGGCGCGCGGTATTTGTCGGGGGCGGCGCAACCTGCAAGCACCAGCAGCGTCACCGCGGACACAAGCCGCACCCACGCAACACTGCGGGCGTCGTGCGCTTCGCTCGATATGCATCCCATCATGGCCAGCGTCATCAATCCGTTCCTGATTTTAGAGGGACGAAGTTCACGGCCTCATGCACTGAGCGCTCGTAAGCTTCTTCTGTTCGATCCACCACCACCAGCACCTGGCGACGCCCGCTCGCATCGTGCACAGGGGCCACCAGACGCCCACCCACCGCGAGCTGGGCAAGCCACGCATCGGGCAGAGATTCGCCGCCTGCCGCGGCAATGATGCTGTCGTAGGGGGCATTCGGAGGGTGCCCTCGCATGCCGTCACCATACACCAGCCGGATGTTGCTCATGCGCAAGGGTGCGAGCAACTCGCGCGCTTTGTCGTGCAACGGCTTGAGCCGCTCGACGCTCATCACTTGGCGCGACAACTGCGCGAGCACCGCCGCCTGGTACCCGCAGCCAGTGCCGATCTCGAGCGTATGCCCGAGCGAGCGACGCGTGCGCGCGGCAGCGCCATTCATCAGCAGCTCGATCATGCGCGCCACCACCGAAGGCTTGGAGATGGTCTGCCCGAGACCGATGGGCAGGCTGGTGTCTTCATAGGCCTGCGTGGCCAACGCGGTGTCGACGAACAGGTGGCGCGGGACCTTGGCCAGCGCCGCCATCACCTGCTCGTCGCGTAGGCCAGCGGTGTGCAGCTTGGTGACCATGCGCTGGCGCACGTCGGCTGAATCAAGCCCGAGGCCTGATGGCCTGACGCTGCGCGCCGAATCCACAACGGCTTGCTGCAAGAGTTGTTGCGGTCGCAGCAGCGGACCCTTCTTGGGCGCACCGCCCAAGCCGTCGAGCTGGAGCGGGAACTTGGGGCGCGGGCGCTCCGGTGTGCTCATGGGTTCACCCACTTGCGCCAGGCGGGCAAGCCGGCGTGATCGGTCAGGTCGACCTGCAGCGGTGTGATCGACACCCGGCCGTTCGCCGTGGCGTGAAAGTCGGTGCCTGCGGCCGCGTCTCGCACATCACCGGCGGGCCCGATCCAGTAGATAGGCTCACCGCGCGGGTTGGTCTGGCGGATCACTGGCTGGCTTGCGTGGCGGCGGCCAAGCCGAGTGACTTCACGCGGCAACGACAGCGCGTCAGCTCGGTTGGGAATGTTCACGTTGAGCAACCAGTGGCCAGGCGCCGGCGGCGTCTTCAGCACCTGCTCGACCACTGAGCGCGCGACTTGCGCTGCGGCGTCGACATGGGCCCAGCCTTTTTCAACCTGCGAAAACGCAATCGCCGGGATGCCGAAGAGAAAACCTTCCATCGCCGCGGCCACAGTGCCCGAGTACAAGGTGTCGTCGCCCATGTTGGCGCCGTTGTTGATGCCCGAGAGCACCAGGTCCGGCCGATGCGGAAGCAGCCCGGTGAGGGCCACGTGCACACAGTCGGACGGTGTGCCGTTGAAGTAGCGAAAGCCGTTCAACGCGGTGAATGCTGACAGCGGCCGGCTCAGCGTCAGCGAGTTCGAAGTGCCACTCGCGTTCTGCTCGGGCGCCACCACGTCGATCTCACCCAGCCCCGCGCAGGCTTTCACCAGCGCCGCGAGGCCCGGTGCAAGGTAACCATCGTCGTTGGCAATGAGAATGCGCATGGCCGCGATTGTAGGACTCGTCACCTGCGAGACGCGGCTGCAACGACCACGCTGTTTATCATCGTCGGTCAACCAAACCCGGATGGAGATGACATGAAGGCATGGCTTTGCGAGAACCCGATCGGCCCCGAAGCGCTGGAATGGAAGGATCTGCCCACGCCCGAGCCCAAGGCCGGTGAAGTGCGCATCGCCATCAAGGCGGCAAGCCTGAATTTCCCCGACCTGCTGATCGTGCAGAACAAGTATCAGTTCAAGCCGCCGCTGCCCTTCGTGCCGGGCTCCGAATACGCCGGTGTGATTGATGCCGTCGGCGAAGGAGTGACCAACTTCAAGGTAGGGGACGCCGTGGCGGCCTTTGGCGGCGGTGGCGGCTTCGGCACCCAGGTGTGCGCCAAGACCTCACTGCTGATGCCGCTGCCCAAGGGCTTTGCGTTCGACGACGCAGCCGCCTTCCTGTGCACCTATGGCACGACCCACCATGCGCTGATAGATCGCGGCCTGCTCAAGGCCGGCGAAACCGTGCTGGTGCTGGGCGCTGCGGGCGGCGTGGGCACGGCCGCCATCCAAATCGCCAAGGCCGCGGGCGCCAAGGTGATCGCTGCGGCTTCGAGCGACGAAAAGTGCGCGTTCTGCAAAGAACTGGGCGCCGACGCCACCATCAACTACAGCAACGGCAACCTGCGCGATGAGCTCAAGGCGCTCACCGACGGCAAAGGCCCCGACATCGTTTACGACCCCGTGGGCGGCGACCTGGCCGAGCCAGCCTTTCGCTCCATCGCCTGGCGCGGCCGCTACCTGGTGATCGGCTTTGCGCAAGGCGGCATCCCCGCCCTGCCGCTGAACCTGGCGTTGCTCAAGGGCGCGTCCATCGTCGGTGTGTTCTGGGGCGAGTTCGCACGCCGCGAGCCGAAGCAGCATGCCGTTGCCCTGGCCGAGCTGGCCAGCTGGTATGCGCAGGGCAAGATCAAGCCGGTGATCGACACCCGCCTGCCGATGGCATCGCTCAAAGAAGCCTTCACCCGAATGGGCAGCCGCCAAGTGCACGGCAAGCTGGTGCTCGTCAACGAGTGAGGTCGGTTTCGGCGCACCACCGATAAATCCGCTGGCGCGAGCCCATCGCTCAGAGGGTTCCGGTGCGCCGACTGCTGCTCAAACCGCCTCTGTAAGCGCTGCCTACAACCTCGAAGAGGTCGATCGCCTGAAGATCCGCCAACCGGCCCAGGCCGCACGCCTGAGCGTGCCGTGGGAATCGGGGCTGATCCCCAAAGACCGGCTCTTGTGGCGCACCCACCTGCGCGACCGCTGCACCCGCGGGGCGCGCGCCGTGCAACCCGGCCCGGGCGGAATCGCGCCAGTGACATTCGCGGGATACAAGCGGCGCAACGACTGCGCTACGATGCAAGCCCCTCCTGAGAGCATCCCCACGGCATGGCTATCAAGGTTCTGATCGTTGAAGACAACCCGGTTGCCCGCAGCTTTCTATGTCGCGTGGTGCGCGAAAGTTTCAGCGACACCCTCGTCATCACCGAAGCCGGCGACCTCGAAACCGCGCGCCGCCAGGTAGGTGTGATCGACCCGCTGCGCGCCGAGCTGTCGGTCGACCCCTTCAAGCTGGTGCTGGTCGACCTGGAGCTGCCCGACGGCAACGGCATGGAGCTGCTGGCCGAGCTGGCCCGCTACCCGGCCACCAAGATTGTCACCACGCTCTACTCCGACGACGACCACCTCTTCCCTGCCCTGCAATGCGGCGCCGACGGTTACCTACTGAAAGAAGACCGCTTCGAGGTGCTGGTCGAAGAGCTACAAAAGATCGTGCGCGGCCAACCACCGCTGTCGCCAGCGATCGCGCGGCGCCTGTTGAGCCACTTCAGGCAAGGGCCTGGCGGCATGGGCGGGCTCGCCGAACCGGGCCTGGCCGGTACCTCGGGCTTTCAAAGCAGCCGCCCGATGCCGCTGGGCCGCGGCGCCCCGCTCGACCACGAGCGCCTGACGCCGCGCGAGAGCGAGGTGCTGACCTACCTCAGCAAGGGCTTCACCATCAAGGAAATCGCCAACCTGATGGGCATCAAGTGGTTCACCGTCAACGACCACATCAAGTCGATCTACAAGAAGCTGAACGTGTCGAGCCGCGCCGAGGCCGCGGTGCTGGCCAGCAAACAAGGTCTGGTCTGAGAGCCGCTCCGGCCCTATCGGGTACGCCACCATGGACATGCGATTGCGTGGTGCGCGCTCTTCTCCTCCCCGCACGGCGGGTGACCAGGCGAGCAGCGGCTACAGCCTCGGCCCCGATTCCGGCCAACTCGACTCCGGGCTGATCGAGCGCAGCTTCGGCGGTGACGAGCCCTTGTCGCGCTGGATGGGCTGGCGGCTCCGGCTGCTCGTCGTCGCGGCCTTGCTGGGCTGCGTGGGCGTGCTGCTGCTGGCACGCTGGCTCGCCGAGTCACCGCATCTAGACGCCACCTGGAAAGCTGGCGCACAAGGCCAGCTGCAATTGGTGTCGTCTGCCGACCCCATGCTCATACCGCATGAGGGTCACGCCCTGCTCCGAGTGGTCGGTGGCGACAGCAGCGTGGCCGTGGTCGACGGTCTGACCCTTCGGCGCTCATCGCGCTGGCTCACCGACGACATCGAGCGCGAGCGCCACCGCGCCATGCACGAAGAAATTTCCACCGCGATGTCGCAGGGCAAAGCGAAGCTGTTCTTCTCAGAAGGCGAGATGGCCGAGGTGTCGCTGCCACGGCGTGGCCTGGGTTCGCTGGGGGCCATGTTCTGGCTGCTGTCGGGCCTGGCCCTGGTGCTCTACCTGGTGGCAATGGTGGTGGTGCTGGCGCGGCCCACGGCGCGCAACCTGTTGTACACATTGGCGGCCTTGTGCCAGTCAGGCAACCTGGCCCTCATCGCCATCGAGTCGACCATGGGGCTCGCCTTACCGCTGCCCTTGCCGCGCTGGAACATGCCGCTGCACATGGGGCTCGACCTGCTCACCGCCGCCGCCGTGGTGCATGCCTCGGCCCTGCACCCGTGGCGCATGCCGGGCGCAGGCGTGGTGGCATGGCTGAGCTGGATGAGCACGACCGCGTTGATCGTGCTGATCGGCAACGCCGAGCTGAGCGGTGCCTGGTGGTGGCTGCAGGGCAGCGTGACGGTGTTCGGCTTGGCGGCCCTTGCCTTGCTCACCTGGTCGCACCGCATCAAGCCGCACCCTTTCGCCATCGTCATGCGGCGCTTCGGGGTGCTGGCGGTCGGTACCTGGGTGCTGTTGACGCTCACGCTCGCGGCCGCCAGCGACGCGCCGCAAGTCCAGCAGCAGATTGCCGCTGCAGGGCCGACGATCTGGACGGTTTTCCTGGCCTCGCTTCTGTTGTTGCTGCCCTTCCTGTCGAAGTCGCAGCAGGTGATGCGCGAATTCTCGTTGCTGGCGGCCATCAGCACCGTGGCCACGGCACTCGACCTGCTGTTTGTCGCGGTCTTCTCCTTCGGTCAGTTCGCTTCGCTCACGCTGGCACTGTTCTTATCGCTGGGGCTTTATTCCGGAGCACGCCAATGGCTGCTCAACCAGGTGCGCAACCACAACGTGCTTACCACCGAGCGCATGTTCGAGAAGCTGTACCGCATCGCCCGCGAGGTCGAAGCCCACCCCGAACGCACGCCCGCCCTCCTCACCCAGCTGCTGCGCGAGTTGTTTGAGCCCATGGAGGCCGTGGTCATCGATCAACGTTGCCCTGCCACTCGCGTAACAGATGGCGGGTCAACGCTCATCATCCCCGTACCCGAGCTGACGAATGGTGCAGACGGCGAAGCAAGCTGCATCGTGATCCGCTTTGCGCACCACGGGCGCCGCCTGTTCACCACCGATGACGCCCGCCTGGCCGAGCGTGTGGTGGAGCAGCTGCGCCGCGCGGTGGCGTTCGACAAAGCCGTCGAGCAAGGCCGCAGTGAGGAGCGGCTGCGCCTGGCGCAAGACCTGCACGACGACATTGGCGCGCGGCTGCTGACGCTGATGTACAAGGCCCAGTCGCCCGAGATGGAGAACTACGTTCGTCATACGCTGCAAGACCTGAAGACGCTGACGCGCGGCCTGGCGGCACCCAATCACCCGTTGTCACACGCCGCGGCCGAATGGAAATCTGACCTCACGCAGCGCCTCACGGCGGCTCGCATGTCGCTGGGCTGGAGCTTCAGCGCCGACCGCGACATCTCGCTCACCGTGGTGCAGTGGTCGGCGCTCACGCGCGTGATGCGAGAGCTGGTCAACAACGTCATCGCCCATTCGCAAGCGCGCCGAGTCGACATCGAGTTCGTGCTCGATGTCGACCGCCTGGATCTGACCGTCACCGACAACGGCATCGGGCGCAACCCGCAAGCGTGGGCCCACGGGCTGGGGCTGGGCGGCGTGCGCAAGCGCGTGAAGCAGCTGGGCGGCGAGGTCGACTGGCGCGATGTGCCCGCCGGTGGCATCTGCTGCCGGGTGTGCATTCGCCAGCTGGCCGAAAAAGCTTGATCAGGCTTGCAAACCTGATCAACGCCACGGTCTTTTGCCAGGCAAGCTTGGCCGCGGCCTCGTCATAAATGACTTTGTTGCGCGGTGGCGAAGTTCGGGCTCGGTACCCCGAGCACATCTGCGGCCGGCGCTTCCGCAGCCACATGGCTCGAAGCCCCATCGAATAAGCCTCGCGTGCTGATGCCGCCGAGCACGTAGTGGTCTAAGAGTTCAAGACTTCAGGGTGAAGTCTTTGGCGGCGTGGTGTCGGCGCGGCTGGAATCCTCGGTGTTCACAACGGTACCGGCAGCCACGCCCCCCAGTGCGCCAGCAACGGCCCCCAGCGTGCCACCCACCACTGCACCGACGGGGCCAGCCACCACGGTGCCGATGGCGGCGCCCGTTGCCACACCGACCATGACGCCGCCACCCGTCAGCACCGAATTGGCCTCACGTTGGGCTTCTTCGGAACCCAGCGGAATCTGCGCCGCGGGATTCGGATCCTGCGACGGAACGCCGTGGCCGGGGCGGGCCTGCTCGGAAAGGTCTTCGTCGGCGGGTGAAGTGTTCGACAGTGGCGTGGCGGGTGAGTTCATGCGTGTCTCCTTGGGAAGTGGGCGATGCGACAAGCACGAGGCTCAATCCGCAATCTTTTATACGGCCCGTTCCGCACCGGTTGCGCCATCCCGCAGGCCGAGAGCATGTAGGACGCAGCCGCACCCAGCATCCGAGGCAAAGTGCCAGAACTACCAAAGGTGCTTGCCGTCGGTGACGGTGAGCGAGGCGAGCGCCGCATCGAAATCGTCGAAGAGGCGGGCATTGACACCGATCCGGCGGGTGCTGCCGCGCGTGAGCTGCGCAGGGATCTCGGCATCCATGCGAAATTTCGTCTTGCCGCAATGGCAGCTTCCCGTGAGGCTCATGTCAGCGAGCCCGCAAACTCACGCAGCACCTGGCGAGGGCTGTCTTCGATCGGCGTACCCGTGCGACACCAGTACGCGAACCAGCGCCGCGCGTTCCGGGGACGGTCACGAACTGCACATTCGGGTCATCAAAGCGGGGCGCCACCGTGTCGACCTCGACCGTTTCCTGGACCTTCTCTCTCGCACCCTCCGGTGCGACGACCTCGATCTCCGGATAGCGATCTTTCCAGGTCTTCGCGTCGAGCCGATGCTTGTCGCTCGGCACGATCAGGACCGCGGGTCGACCGTAGGCTTCGAGTGCGGACATCTCGTCCTCGTCGAGGGCGATCGCGCTGAAGACCACCAGGCTCGCGTCGCGCAGGCGCACCACGGTCATGCGCGGCGGCAGGTCTATGAGCGGCATGTGGATCTCGCCCACCACCGCCAAGATGTTTTCATCAAACTGCATAGCTTGCCGTGCGGCAGAACGGTCCACTGTTGAAACGGTTTGGTCATGATGAGAATCGTTCGTGTGCTCCGCGTGGCGGCGTCAATGCGCTGGTCCAACAGAGGAGCTTGCTGTCCTTGATGTAGGCGTAGTGACGCTCCAGGCTCTCTCAGACACGACAGATCCTGGTGCTCTTGCCCATTCAAGTCTGTGAACTCTGTTCCAGGGTGGCGACCAAACTGATCTCCGGAACGCTTGCAAGCGCCTTCGACAGCGGGCAATCGCGCTTGGCGGACGCGGCGATCTCCTGGAAACGGGCTTCATCGAGACCGGGCACGGCGGCTCTCAAGCGCAGCGCGATCCGGTCGATCACGAAGCCTTCGCCTTGTGCCGAAAGTTGCACGTCGGCCTGCGTGTCG
>JBBRFR010000036.1:0-16730 GCA_038241485.1 Burkholderiales bacterium | reverse complement strand
TCATCCAGAGCACCAGGTCACCGATGGTCTCGGTGTTGACCCAGGGCGCCACCTTGTTCAGCGAACGCTCTGACAACACGTCACGGGTGTAGACCGTGCCCAGGCCCGACAGCGCTCGAAAGAGCCGCCACCGGTTTCGCAGGCCGTACCGCACACCCGGTTCGACCGATGAGCCAAAGACCATCGCCCGCCCCTTGGGTGCCGCCCTGAACAGGGGCGCCGTGCGAAACAACACCGAGGCAAGCTGGGGCTCGATCACCCCCCCGCCCGACACCAGCATCGGCAGACCAGCCAGCTTGTTGCGGCGCTCACGGTCTTGCGCCCCGAGGTACACAACGTCTTTGAGCGCGCCTTCCCTGAAGCGCGACACCGCCGTGACCCCAAGCCCTGAGCCCAGCTCCTGCAGCATGTCTTGAAACGCCAGTGGAATCGCTTCGTCGCCGGCGTTGCCGTAGCCAAACGAGCCACACACCGCGATCCGGTCAAATCCCATGGAAAGACCCACCCTCGCTTACTCGCATCTTGCTCACGCCGCTCTCACAAATCGGTTGATGACCTGGTTTTCCCAATCGATGGCCTCAACCGACTTGAAGCCAGCCGCTTCGAACACGGCAATGAACTCGGCCGCCTGGTAGTCGTTGACCCAGCCACACACCCGCCGACCACTGGTGTTTTTCTCGAGAACCGCGTAGGAGGCGATGACCGTGTCGGTGCGAGGCGCAAGGTGCGCCAGCAAGGAGGGAACGTCATTGACGTACTCCAGCACGCCGCTGAACACGATGACGTCGTGCTTGTCGAAGTCTGGCAAAGGCCGGGCATTCAGGTCGCAGACGATCGTCCCGGGGCCACGGTCGACCAGGTCGCTCGGCGTGTAGCGTGTGGCTTGTTTGAGCATGTTCTTGAGCACCATGCGGCCCGCGCCGAACTCGAGCACCGACTTGCCGGCGGGAACCATGTCCGCAATCCGTTGTGTGCGCGCGTCCCACAGCGGGCTCAGGTTGTCGACCTCGCCCCAGCGGCGGTAGTCCGACTTGCCGGTTCGCTTGAGCACGCGCGCGGTGAGGTCGGCCGTCACTCGTTGAATGGTGCTTTTCGCTCGGTAGCTGAGTGAGCGGGGTTTCTGTTGATCCAATGTGACCTCCGTTAAATGGGCAATATCTTTGCGAAGTTTCAACCGAATATCTTGAGCACCCACAGGCCTGCGAAGTAGCCCAGTACACCCGCCAGCATCGGGCTGAGCTCCAACTCCAGGCGGAGTATCCCTTTTGCAAACAGCTGCTTGTAGACGAGCGGGAAGATGATCATCGAGCCCAGCACCGCAGCAATGGCGGCCCCCGAGATCCCGAAGCTTGGGTAGAGCAACCAGATGCCGCCGAGTGAGACCACGGTGCGCACCGCCGCGGCCATCGCCGTCGACTTCACGTCGCCCGTGGTCATCAGCGCCTGAAGCGCAAGCCGGGCCGGGATCGACAAGAGCAGCAGCGAAAGCCACGAAAAAACCTCTGCCGCTTTCGCATAGCGTTGGTCGTACATCAGGCCGACCACGATGGGGGCCACCTGGAACAAGAAGAAAGCCGTGAACCACATCAACGCAGCGATGGGCACCAGCAGCTTGTAGTAGACAGTGCGGAACCGCTCGGGCTTGTTGCGGAAGGTGTCGCTCAACACCGGGAACGCGACGGCGTTGATGACCTTGTTCAGCCCCTGCTCCACCGCAGACACCAGCAGGTGCGCGATGGCATACAGCCCCAGCACCTGCGCGGGCACCAGCATGCCGAGCAACAGGCGATCCCCGCTCATGGCCGTGAAGCCGAGGGCCGACGCGATCGTGAGCCACTTGCCGAAGCGGAATATCTCGGCAAACGAATCCTTGGAAATGTGGAACCCGGGCCGTTCTTTCGGGAACATGCAGTAGGCCACGATGAGGCGGAACACCGTGCCGCACAGCGTGCCGGTCACCAGCGCCCACACCGTGGGTGAAAACCGGGCGATCGTGATCATGCTGACCAAGGTGACCAGTTGCACCGACACCTCAAGCTTGACCATCACGCGGGCGTTCATCTGCCTCGCCAGTCCCAGCATCGAGGTCGGCTCAAGCGACGAAAGCAGGGGCCCTAACGCCAACACCGCCAGCACGGCCGGAAACACCGGGTCGAAATAGACGCTTTCCGAGCCACCGTTGTGGTGGCCGGCAACGAGCAAGGCCGCTGCAACCAAGAGCATCGAGACAAAGATCAGCCCGCCGCGCGCGAACTGCACCGTCCACAGCGTCTGCCTGAACTCGCGGTTGTCGAAGTTCTTGGAACTCACCGCCAGTTGCTGCAGGCCCAGGTCGGACACCATCGCCAGACCCTGGATGATGGCCATCGACAGCGCCATCAGGCCGAACATTTCGGGCGCGAGCAGGCGTGTCATCACCAGGCTGCTGCCGAGCCGAAGCACGATCGAGACGACGTAGCCGGAAAGTGTCCAGAGGGTGGCCTTGGCTATGCCGCGCCGGCCGAACCGTTCATTCGACTCGGTCATTGATGCATGTCCACTCATGTTGATAGGGCCCCGCTCGAGTGCCATCGATGCGATCGAATCGCTTGCAAGACATCTGCCACTACGCCGCGCTGGCCACAAAGTGCGGATTATCGAAACCCGGTTTGCCATAGCCCAACTCGGCCCCGGCCAGGGTTTCCACCTTGCCGCCGGCCGCTGCCAGCACGGCGTGGCCGGCGGCGATGTCCCACTCCATGGTGCGGCCCAAGCGCGGGTAGAGATCGGCTTCGCCGGCAGCCACCAGGCATAGCTTGAGCGAAGAACCGGCATTGGCCAACGCGGCCACCTTGCGTCCAGCGAGAAACTGGTCGAGCGCGGCGGCGTCGCCATGTGAGCGGCTTGCCACCACCGTCAGGCCTTCGGCCGGCACCGCCCGGCAGTGGATCGGGCGACGGCCCTGCGCGTCTTCGACGTAGGCGCCCTGACCCACTTGGCCCGCGAACAAACGGCCCAGGGCCGGCGCCAGCACCACGCCCAGCGTGGGCTTGCCGTGTTCGATGAGCGCAATGTTGACGGTGAACTCGCCATTGCGGTTGATGAACTCCTTGGTCCCGTCGAGCGGGTCGACGAGCCAGAAGCGATCTCCCACCTGCGGGATGTGACCTGCCGAGACGGCTTCTTCGGCCACGATCGGGATGTCGGGCGTTAAGGCGCGCAGCGCGGCGGTGATCATTTCTTCAGCCTTCTCGTCGGCTTCGGTCACCGGCGAGGCATCTGCCTTGCCACGAGAGCTGAAGTCGGTCTGGTAGATCGCCATGATCACCTGACCGGCATCGCGGGCGATTTGGGCCAGGGCTTCAAGCCATGGAGCCGCTGAGTTGGTGGGAAGGGCCACAAATTTCCTTTTCAGAGATCAGAGATGCCGTGTTTGATCAGTGCGCACAAAGTTCTTCATGCGCTCTCACCAGGAAACCCACATATGAACGGACAGAAACTGACATCCGAGGCCGCAAGCGCGCGATGAAACTGCGCACCGCCGGGGCAATGCCGCGCTGTCGTCACCGCGGAATAGGCCTGAGCGCCCCGGCGCCATCGCGGACGAAAGCCTGCGTTGATGCTGGAAGGGGACGCGGTGCCAGTAGAAGGCCGCGGACGCAAACACGGCGTCGCCGCGTCCTGCCGGTGCTGGTCAAGAGCATGCGTTGTGCATCAATTTGCGACAAGCCCCTGAAGCGGTGGGTCGACGCGCGCACGCTCGCGCTGTGGCAACTACCTCACATGCCGTTTACGGGGAGTGTGGTTTGCAGACCGCCGCGCTCACGGCCCAGCTTCGTGATGCGCAAGATCACGACCCTCATCGACCCACCGAGTTGAGGGGAAGCGCAGATTGGGGGCATTCAGTTAACGTGCACAAAGTTCTTACTGAGTTCGATTGAGACATTAAATATTTATGAGCCGCCGGCGCACTTGGCGCCAAACGCGTCGTCGTTGAGGCATTGAATGAATGAGCCCAGAGACAAGCACCAACCTTGCCCAATGGAATGCCCGCCGCAGGCTCGCTGTCGAGTTGCGCTTGGCCGGGCGATCCCTGCCCGACATACGCCGCGAGACCGGCTTGAGCGCGCCCACCATCATCGCGGCGCACAAGGCCTACCTCGACGGCGGCTGGGCTGCGGTTCCGGTCAAGGGCCGTGGACGCCAGCACGGGGTCGGCCGCATCCTCGACCCCGCGCAAGAGCAGGCGGTGCACAGCGCCTTGCTGCAGGCGCCCGAGGCGGTTGGAGCCGGAGCCGGTGCCTGGACCTTGGCCAACACCGCGCAGTGGATACAGACCCGGTTCGGGCTGCAGATGGAAGACCGCACCCTGTCTCGCTACCTCGTGCGCTGGGGTTTGGCGCTTGGGCCGTGGCGGCAGGCTGCCCAAGCCACCCCGTCAGGCTCTGCCTGGTGGGCCGATGTGCTGCCCACCCTGGCGAAAGCGGCGCGCTCACGCGGCGCGCAGGTGGTCTGGTGCTGCGCCACGCCGGTGGGCACTGAAGGTGCGGCAACCTTGCTGCGGGCTCAGACGCTCAAGGGCCGCATCGCGTGGCGTTGCCTGCAAGGCACGCTCGATGCGGCTTCCCTGTCGCACTGCCTGTCTCAACTGGCCGACACGCTGGAGTCCCCCTTGTGTGTTGCCCTCAACGCGCCTGAGCTGCCCAGCCCGGCATCGCCCGCAGACACATCGTCGCGTGTCGCGGTGTGGGCCTGCCCCATCGGTACGCACACCGTTCAGGCCACGCCCGCACCGGCGCGTGCCCCGCACAGCCCGCCCCCCGTTTCGATCCCAACCGAGCCCTCCGTTGCCATGAACAACAACAAGCTGACCCACTTGCAACGCCTGGAGGCCGAGAGCATCCACATCCTGCGCGAGGTGGTTGCCGAATGCGAAAAGCCGGTGATGCTTTACTCGGTCGGCAAAGACAGCTCGGTGATGCTGCACCTGGCGCGCAAGGCCTTCTACCCTGCACCGCCCCCGTTCCCGCTGCTGCACGTGGACACCACCTGGAAGTTTCGCGAGATGTACGCCATGCGCGAGCGCATGGCCGCCGAGCTCGGCATGGAGCTGCTCGTGCACCACAACCCAGAAGCCATGTCGCTGGGCGTCAACCCCTTCGTGCACGGCTCGCAGATCCACACCGACATGTGGAAGACACAAGGTCTCAAGCAGGCGCTCGACAAATACGGCTTCGACGCGGCTTTCGGTGGCGCGCGGCGCGATGAAGAAAAGTCACGCGCCAAGGAGCGCATCTTTTCATTCCGTTCGGCCCAGCACCGCTGGGACCCGAAAAACCAGCGGCCCGAGCTCTGGCAGTTGTACAACGCACGCCTGCACAAGGGCGAGTCGATGCGCGTGTTCCCTATCTCCAACTGGACCGAGCTCGACATCTGGCAGTACATCCACCTCGAGAACATCCCCATCGTGCCGCTGTACCTCGCCAAGGAGCGCCCCGTGGTGGAGCGCGACGGCTCGCTGATCATGGTCGACGACGACCGCATGCCGCTCAAGCCCGGTGAGGTGCCGCAGATGCGCAAGGTGCGCTTTCGCACCCTGGGCTGCTACCCGCTCACCGGCGCAGTCGAGTCCGACGCGCAGACCCTGCCCGAAATCATCCAGGAGATGCTGCTCACCCGCACCTCGGAGCGCCAAGGCCGCGTGATCGACCACGACTCCTCGGGGTCGATGGAAAAGAAAAAACAAGAAGGCTACTTCTAAGCCGCCGCACTGCACCGGAGTACCCACCCATGGCCCACGTTTCCGACCTCATCTCGACCGACATCGAGCAATACCTGAAGAAGCACGAGCACAAGAGCCTGCTGCGCTTCATCACCTGCGGCAGCGTCGACGACGGCAAGAGCACCCTCATCGGCCGCCTGCTCTACGAATCGAAGATGCTGTTCGACGACCAGTTGGCCGCCATCGAGGCCGACTCCAAGAAGTGGGGCACTCAAGGCGGCGAGATCGACTTCGCGCTGCTGGTCGATGGCCTGGCCGGCGAGCGCGAGCAGGGCATCACCATCGACGTGGCCTACCGCTTTTTCTCGACCGACCGGCGCAAGTTCATCGTCGCCGACACCCCCGGCCACGAGCAGTACACACGCAACATGATCACAGGCGCTTCGACCGCTGACGTGGCGGTGATCCTGGTCGACGCGCGCCGTGGCATCCTCACGCAGACACGGCGCCACAGCTTCCTGTTGTCACTCATCGGCATCCGCAAGGTGGTCCTGGCCATCAACAAAATGGACCTGGTGGACTACTCCGAAAAGGTGTTCCGAGCCATCACCGAGGAGTACCGCAGCTTTGCGGCGCAGTTCGGCCTGGAAGACATCACCGCCATCCCACTGTCGGCTCTGCGCGGCGACAACATCATCGAAAAGAGCCCGCGCATGCCCTGGCATCACGGCTCCACGCTGATGGGTTATCTGGAAACCGTCGGCGTTGAAGGGTCTCGCCAACAGGCGAGCCCGTTTCGCCTGCCGGTGCAGTGGGTGAACCGGCCGCACCTCGATTTTCGTGGCTTCTGCGGCACGGTGGCCAGCGGCACCATCAAGCCGGGCGACCGCGTGCGGGTGCAACCCTCGGGCCGCGAAAGCCGGGTCGCGCGCATCGTCACCGCCGAGGGTGACCTGCCACTGGCGGTGGCCGGCCAGTCGATCACGCTCACGCTCACCGACGAGATCGACGTCTCGCGCGGCGACATGATCTCGATGGCCACCAGCCCCGCCGAGGTGGCCGATCAGTTCGAGGCCTCGCTGGTCTGGATGTCTGACGACGCCATGCTGCCAGGGCGCCCTTACCTGCTCAAGATCGGCACCCGCAGCCTCAGCGCCACCATCACCGAGCCCAAGTACAAGATCAACGTCAACACGATGGAGCGCTTGGCCACCAAGAAGCTCGACATCAACGAGATCGGGGTATGCAACCTCGCGCTCGACCGCCCCATCGCCTTCGATGCCTACAAAGACAACCGCGACACCGGCGCCTTCATCCTGATCGACCGGATGACCAACAACACCGTGGGCGCGGGCATGCTGCACTTTGCCCTGCGGCGCGCGCACAACGTGCACCTGCAACCGGTCGACATGGACAAGGCCGCCCGGGCACGCAGCATGGGCCAGCGCCCGGCGGTGTTGTGGTTCACCGGCCTGTCGGGTGCGGGCAAGTCGACCATCGCCAACCTGGTCGACAAGAAGCTGCATGCACTGGGCCGCCACACCTACCTGCTCGATGGTGACAACCTGCGCCACGGCCTGAACAAAGACCTCGGCTTCACTGACGCCGACCGGGTGGAAAACATCCGCCGTGTGGCCGAGGTGGCGCACCTGTTCGTCGATTCCGGCTTGATCGTGCTCACCGCCTTCATCTCGCCCTTCCGCGCCGAGCGAGCGATGGCGCGCGGCTTGTTCGATCAGCGCGAGTTCATCGAAGTCCATGTCGACACACCGCTCGACGTGGCCGAAGCACGTGACGTGAAGGGCTTGTACCGCAAAGCCCGGCGTGGCGAGTTGCGCAACTTCACCGGCGTCGACTCACCCTACGAGCCGCCCGCGGCACCGGAGATCCGCGTCAACACCGAACGGCAGAGTGCCGAAGCGGCCGCTGACGCGGTGATCGCCCGCTTGCGCGAGCTTGGAGTGCTCGAATGACGTTTCAACAAGCGGTCGTCCTCGCCGTGCTGGCCGTGCTGGTGATCCTGTTGATCCGGGGCCGCCACCCGCCAGCGATGGTGTTCACCGGCGCGGCCGGTGTGTTCCTCTTTTTCAACTTCGTCACCCTGGAGCAGGTGTTGAAGGATTTTTCCAACACCGGCTTGCTCACGGTGGTGGTGCTGTTGCTGGTGTCGGTGGCGCTCGACAAATCGCACCTGCTCGACCTGTTCGCCGACCGCCTGCTGCGCGGCGGCTACCGCTGGGCCTTGCTCAAGCTGACGCTGGCCACCAGCGCGTACTCGGCCTTTCTCAACAACACCGCGGTGGTCGCCTCGCTGATCGGCCCGCTGCGTGCATCGCGTGAACATTCGGCCTCGCGCCTGCTGCTGCCCATGTGTTACGCCGCCAGCATCGGCGGCACCCTGACCCTGGTCGGCACCTCGACCAACCTGCTGGTCAACACCTTCATCATCAGCCGTGGCCAGGCGCCGCTGCAGATGTTCCAGCTGCTCCCGGTGGGCCTGCTGATCCTCGGTGCCACCACGCTGACCATGGTGCTGCTCTACCCGCGCATGCTGGCGCAGCGCGACACGCCCGAAGAATCGCCCGAAGGCTACTTTCTCGAAGCCCGCGTCAACCCCGGCTCCAATCTGGTGGGGCGCAGCGTGCAAGAGAGCGGCCTGCGTAACCTGCGGCACCTGTTCCTGTCGGAAATCTTGCGCGGCGAGAGGCTCATCGCGGCTGTCGAACCCGATGAAATCATTGCCGCAAACGACATCCTCGTCTTCGCCGGCGACATCACTCGCCTGGACGTGCTTGCACGCTTCGACGGGCTCACCATGTACAGCCAGCGCCAGGGGCTGCCGATCGACAATTTGGTCGAGGTCATCGTCGCCGCGCAATCGCACATCGCACACCACACGGTGCGCGATGTGAAGTTCCGTTCCCTGTTCGACGCTGCGGTGGTCGCCATCCGCCGCGGCGAGCGCCGTTTGGCCGGCAGCATCGGCGACACCAAGCTCGAAGTGGGCGACGTGTTGGTGCTGGCAGTTGGCAAAGACTTCGAATCGCGCAACAACCTCACGCGCAACTTCGTCATCGTCTCGCGCCCGTCGTTGTCAAAGTTCATCAAGCCCTACCAGGGCGCGGTGGCGGTGCTGGCGTTCGCCGCCGTCATCGGGCTCACCACCTTCGGCGTGATGAACCTGCTCAAAGGCCTGCTGCTGCTGCTCGCGGGCTTTTTGGTGTTTGGCTACGTGCGGCCGGCCGAACTGCGGCGCAACATGCCCTTCGACCTGATCCTCATCATTGGCTCGGCGTTGGTGCTCTCCGACGTCATGCTCGACACGGGCACGGCCGGCCTTCTATCGACCGGCTTGTTGCATGTGTTCGAGCCCTTCGGGTTGATGGGCGCGCTGGCCAGCGTGCTGCTGCTGACCTGGCTGCTCACCGAGTTGATGTCGAACAACGCAGCCGCCGCGTTGGCATTCCCGATTGCGATGGCGGTGGCCGAGAAGCTGCATGCCCAGCCGGCGCCTTTTGTGATGGCGGCCTTGTATGGCGCCAGCGCGAGTTTCCTCACGCCCTACGGCTACCAAACCAATCTGATGGTGATGGCGCCGGGCAAGTACGCCTTTGCAGACTATCTGCGCGCCGGGGCGCCGATCGCCCTGGTCTACCTGACCACGGCTCTGGTGGCCATTCCGTGGTTCTTCCCGTTCAAGGTGTGAGTTCGACCCCGGGCGGCTCCGCCCCAGGGCCGTCACTTCAGCGTCTTGGCCTTGACCGGGAACATCTTCAAACGCGTCGAGCGCAACATCCCGCGCAGGCCAAGGTGGCGTGCCAGCACGTCTTGCATCCAGGTGGACACGCCGTAAGTCTTCATGCCGGTGCGGTGGCGTGAGATGGCGTTTTGCAGCTTGAGCGACAGCAAGGCCCAGGCACTCAAGCGTCGATGGGTGGGGCCCACCAACTCGTAGCCACGTGCAGCCATCATCGGCCCCACACGCGCTTCGACCAAGGCGATGTCGCGCGCGTTCATGCCACGGCGCCACTGGTTGGCGAAACGCGCAGACGGCGGCTCGTAGGTCGTGCTGCTCAGATCGAGCATTTGGGGTTCATACGACAGGCCCAGGAACTCGCAAATGCCCGTCAGCACCTGCTCCGGCTCGGCCACGAGTTCTTCGTAGCGCACCTCCAGGTACTGGTGCTGCGCCAGGAGGGGGCGCAGGCGATCCCAGCTTTCTTCGGAGTTCATCCAGGGCTCAAGCCCGTAGTACACATTGCCGGCAAAGCTCGCGGAGACCGCCGATTTGGCGCAATCGCGTGCATCACGCAGAAGATGAATGAACCGCGCCTGCGGGAAGATCTCGTGCGCGCTCACGAAGTTGCGGTGGATGCACAGCGCCAAGCACGGCACCCCCTCAGCGTAACGGCTGACGAGTTCGTTCAGACGTTCCGGCACCGCAGCCGCCGGCCCGAGCCGCTTGGGCGAAAACAGATAGCCGCGGTCATCGCTGTAAAAATCGTCCAGTTGCACCGACGTCATGGCTTGCGCAGCCGCCAGGCCACCATCTACGCCGAAGGCGTCGAACAGGAAGTCGAACTCGCCCGGATTTTTGATGCTCGAATGGCGATCCAACATCAAGGTCAGCAACGTGGAACCCGACCGGAGCGGGCCTGCGACAAAAACCAGCGCAGAGGCGTGAGGAGCAGTGTTCAAGGCGTTAAGTTGTGATCTGGAGAGGCGCCACCGCGTCGGGAAGACATCGGAACAGAGGCCGAAACCGGAGGTTCATTGATCATGTTTCATCGGGTGCAAAGCATGGTTCGTTGGGGTGATGACCCACGCACTGCACCGCCAATGACCTGCGCTTCGGTGAGCGCCAGACTCCCCACGGGTTGGCCCGGGATTTCGGTGGAAACCCGAGCAAATTCTAGCTGAGCCGCCTTTTCCGCCCGTGTCGTTTCAGATACATGCAGCGTCACAAATCCGCGCAATACCGAGGTATCACACCGCTTGAATGCGGGGGCGTGCTGCGGGCGGGCTTTGGCGAAGGCATACGAAGCTTTCGTGCCTATTAGTTCAAACGGGTGGGATTTCCGTGACGGCCGGCGCGTCAGAAGCAGGTATTGGGCGTCGCTGTTCGCCGAATGGAAATATGTCCGACCAGGCAGCGACTACTCGCTCGGCCTCCATTTCCTTGGAGTAGGTTTTTCCTAAAAATTCGGCGTAATGTGCTGATTGCTGGAGTAGCCTGTCTGGACTGACATTGAACTCAGATACCAGTTCTTCAAGGGTTTTTGCAAAGCCAAGCACATCACCTTGTGGGATCGGGTAGCAGTATTCAGAAAGCATGAATTCTTTTGCCGCGTAGCCGGTATACCCGACCACAATGCAGCCGCTGGCACCGGCCTCAAGAGGTGGCAAGCCAAACCCCTCGTCGTGGCAGGTCGACAAAAAAATAGCGGACTCCCGCAAAACCATCGCCACATCAGCCTCGGGCATGCCATCGATGGGATGTAATTCCCACCCTTTCAATACTCCCCTTCCATGCAAGATATGCAGCACCTGCACGATACTGCTTGGCAGTTTGCGAGGCATGAACGCGATCTGTTTCTTCTTGCGGTCGCTTCCTGGAGTGAATGTGCTGCCATCCACACCATTGGGCGTCAACAACACGCGCAATTCTGGAAAAGCAAACTTCAAATACTCAAACGTATGTGTGGATACCGCCAGTGCGGCGAGCAGTTGGCCACGATAGACAAAATCATCGGATTCGTCAGAGTGTGAAAACCCGTTGAAGGTGTAATGCGCATTCTGATTGAAAACAACCAACTTGGACCCGAATCCACAAGGTCTCAGTGCCTTCCCGACATACTCAGGTAGAACCAGAACATCGGTTGAGTTGAGCTCTCTCCTGATTTCAGAGTCAGGGGATCGATTCATCCCAACAACTGGGGCGGTGTTCGAAGAAATCCAGGTTGTCCGATTTTTTTTGCGCGACAGATGCCTCGAAAATCTGGAAAGTCTGCTAGTGATCACTCTCGCTACAGAGGCTGATGAACTGAACCAGGAAGGCATAGCGCTTTCCAAGGCCAGCACGTAAGCATCAAAGCCCGCAGCGTTCAAAGCCTCCACATGGCGAAAAATCTGCTTGATTCCACCCGTCGGTTTTTCTGCCCACGGGCAGATATAAAAGATCGTCAATTGATGCCTCGTTGCTGAATGCCAGCTGAACAATACGAGTGTATGCGTGCGGACGCGATACACGTCAGCCCGCGACTGCAGCCGGTCAAGGCAAACAAGTTCTGTGCGTTCACCTGCGCAGTTTGAAGGCCAAACCATGGCGTTGTGCACCCCCCAACACCAGGGTTTCAGTGAGCGGACAGAGACGCCATACTGCCGCTGGCCCGGAACAGCCAGCGCAATCGCTGGCTCGGCAGCTGCGAGTGTGCGGCTTGAGCCACCCACCAGACCGCCCCCCAGCCAGCCCACCCACGAGGCCTGCGTGCCTCGTGCTGACAACCCAGAGCAACCGCTCCTGCCCGCCCGGACATGAACTTCGCTTCGCTCCAGTTCGCCTACTTCCTGCTCTTTGGCTTCAGCCTTTACGCACTCATCCGGCGTCACGAAGTTCAAAACGCCCTGCTGCTGGGCGGAAGTTATTACTTCTATGCCTGTTGGGATGTGAGATTTCTGTTGTTAATCTGGCTGGTGACAGGCGTCAGCTTTATTGCCGGCCGGGCGATTGGGCAAACCGCCGATCAGCGTAAACGCGTTCGTTATATTTTTATATATACCGTCTTCGCGTTGTCGATACTGGGGTATTTCAAGTACTTCAACTTCTTCATCGACTCGGCCGAAACCGCGCTTCAGGCATTGGGCATGCAGGTCAACCGAACCTATCTCAACATCGTTCTGCCTCCGGCGATATCGTTCTACATTTTCGAATCACTCAGCTATGTGATCGAAATACACCAGCGGCACCTTCCTGCAAGCACCAAGTTTCGGCACTACGCGCTTTTTATCGCTTATTTCCCGAAACTGGTGGCCGGCCCCATTGAGCGGCCCGGGGTTCTCATTCCGCAGCTTGAGAAACCCAGAACCATCACCGAAGAGTTTTTTACCCGTGGGTGTTTTCTCATTCTGCTGGGTTTGTTCAAGAAGATCGTGGTTGCTGATGGTTTGTCGCCCACGGTAGATTCCGTCTTCAACAGCACCGAGACGCCAAACGCCGGCGCCATCATTCTTGGCACCTACGCATTCGCATTGCAAATTTATTGCGACTTCTCTGGTTACACCGATATCGCACGCGGAGTTTCCAAGTTGTTTGGCATCGAGTTGAGCCAAAACTTCAGGTTCCCTTACTTTTCATCCAATGCAAGCGAGTTCTGGCGGCGCTGGCACATGTCGCTTTCGTCGTGGCTCAGAGACTATCTGTATATCCCTCTTGGCGGCAATCGCCTGGGGCCGTTTCGCACCAAGGTGAATCTGATGATCACCATGCTGCTCGGCGGCCTGTGGCACGGCGCGGCCTGGAACTTCATCCTGTGGGGGGCCTACCAGGGTGGCTTGCTGATCGTCAACGGCTTCATCAAGCCGCTGCAACTCGTGGGCTGGAAGGCGGTGGTGGGCCGCGTGCTGGCCACGGTCGTGTTCTTTCAATTCGTGTGCTACGGCTGGCTGCTGTTTCGCGCGAAGTCGTTTGACCAGATCCAGGCCTTCACCGCTGAGCTGCTGATGGGTTCGCAGGCCTGGGCGGCCACCGTGGCCCGCCCGCCGCTGGCCACGCTGCTCGGTGTGGGCGTGTTGTGCCTTTATGACTTTGCCGCCTACCGAAGTGGCCGCGCCACCTTCTACCGTGCGTGGCCCTTGCCCGTGCGAGCCGGCTTCTACGCGGTGCTCGTTTTCCTGACGCTGATGGGCCTGGCCAACGCCCGCAGCGCGTTCATCTATTTCCAGTTCTGAACATGATGAGCCTCCTGAAGAAGATCTTGTTCGGGCGTAGCGCCATCACGGTGTGCTGGGTGATCGTGTGGCTCGCGTTGCTCGACATCGGCATCAACCTCGCCTTCGGTTCGCGTGCAGCAAGCTCCACCACGCTGGGCAGGTACTTCGAGTACGGCCGCTCCGTCGAAGGCAAAGTTGCACGGGCCATCGTGGCTGACCCCAAGAAAGAAGGGCTGATGCTCGGCGCCGGCTGGCTCACGCCGGAAAACCTCGCCAAAGGGCCCTCTGAGCCGAAAGAAGGCAGCGACCTGCTCGTGGCCGTCTACGGGCAGTCTTTCTCGATGCACGCAGCCAACGCGGCGGCCACCATGGACGGGCGCCTGACCTTGCACGCCGTGGGTGGCCCGGCCGCCCCGCCTTCTCACGCTTACGCCGGCTACAAGGCCGATGTGCCATTTCGCAAGGCCGACGTGGTCGTGCTGGGCCTGCTCTCGTCGAGCATCCCCGACATGGGCTCGATGTCGGGGCTGATCTGGCACTTCGAGAACCCGGCGCCGTTTTCCTTCCCGCGTTATCGCCTGAACGGCTCGGAGCTGACCGAAGAGCAACCGCTGATCCGCTCGGAGGCGGAGTTTCGCCAGGCCTTCAGCCAGCAGTCAGACACCTGGCACCGGTACAAGGCCCAACTCAAGGCGAGCGACCGGGGCTACGACTGGTTCACCTTCGACAAGTCGCTGGCCGACTCGTCGGCGGTGGTGCGGCTGGTGCGACGCGGTTGGGTTGCCCACAGTGAAGCGTATGAAAAAGGTGTGTACGACCCGCACGCCGGCTTCAACCCGGATGCCGAAGATATCAAGGTCTTGAAGGCCATGCTGATCGACCTCGCACGCCGCACCAAGGAGCGCGGTGAACGGCTGGTGGTGTTGCTGCTGCACACGCGTGGCCAGTCCGACCATCTGCATGCCGCGCTGGAGAGCACGCTCAAGGCCTCGAAGATCGACTACATCAGCACCCACACGCTGTTCTCGGCCAACGACCCGACCAACTTCCTACCCGACAGCCACTACGTGCCCGCCGCTAACCGCAAGCTGGCCACGGCACTTGCCAGCTGGATTCGAAACGGCAACCCTGCACGCTAGACTCGTTCAGCCCTTCCTTTGCCATCACTGGCTCCCGCCGATCACACTTTTTGCCATCAAGACCATGCCGACATCCGTGCCGCAGATGCTGTACATCGCCCCGGGAGATCCGTGGGATCGCTGGACAAATTCCGGCACCACCGTGGCTCTGATCGAAGGCTTGCGCAACCACGGCAGGCTGTACGGCGCACTGAGCCGATTCGACACCGATCTGAAAGAGCTACACGGCCGCAGCCAGGTGCGTCACTTCATGCGGCGTCTGCAGCGCAAGCTCGGCATCGTTTCGTCCAAGCCAGCGGGTGACGCGCCAACGCTCAGCACCGACGAGCGCGGCGAACTGCTCGGCCCTCTGTTGCGCAAGTTGCCCGAGGGCAGCTGGGTGATGTACCACTACGCGATTCCTGTGATCGACCGCTCGCTGCCGATCCGCCGTGTGCTGTTCCAGGACATGACGGTCGACGACGCCGTCAAATCCGCGGGCTTCGGGTGGGGTGCGCTGAGCAAGCAAGAAGTTGATGCGCAGAGGGCCGCCATCATCCAGGCCAACCGAGACGCCGATGCCATCGTCTCGTTCGGCAGTTTCGTAGCCGATACGATGCACGCGCAGTACGGCATTCCGAAAAGCAAGGTGTTTGCGCTGGGCGGTGGGCCGATCCGGCGCTGGGATCACCCCGTCCCGGCCGATCTGGAGCGCTACAAAAAGCGGCAAATCCTGTTCTGCGGGCGAGCCTGGGAGCGCAAGGGCGGGCCGGTGCTGATCGAAGCCTTCCGCAAGGTTCGCCGCGAGTTGCCCGACGCCACCCTCACGGTGGTGAGCGCTGGGGCCCCACCGCTCAACGAACCCGGTGTCGAACAGTTCGGCCACGCCAGCGACGAGAAGCTGCACGAGCTGTACCTCAGTTCGTCGCTGTTTTGCATGCCCAGCATCAGCGAGTCATGGGGCATCGTGTATGTAGAAGCGGCAGCCCACGGGCTGCCGACGGCCAACTGGAACAACTGGGCGTTGCCCGACATCGTGGATCACAACGTCACCGGCGTGTTGAGCGACAAGCACAACGCAGACGGCCTCGCCGAAGCGATCATCGAGGCCTTACGTGACCCCAAGCACCTGATGGACATGGGGCAAAACGCCGTTAAGCGAGTGCGCGACGTTCTTGATTGGCCTCATTGTGTAGACCGCCTGCTAGCGGCCACCATGCCCGAAGCGCTGCAAGGCCGCCAAGCGGTGTGGATGCGGCCGCGATAGCCGCAGCCGCCTCCTGATCAGCGCAATTCAGCGTGCGCAGATGCCGGTGGTGGCTTGGGCACCGGTGACCACGGTGTTGTTCAGCGTGGTCGCGCCAGGCGAATTGATATTCACCACCGAGCCGGATGCGCTGGCGTGGGCGCGGCAGGCGATGTTGTTGCGCACAACCGCGTTGGCATCACCCGAGTCGCCATCCGCGTAGGGGCCGGGGCCGCTACCGACAGCAAAGCTGGTCTGCGTGGTCGCTTGCGTGTTGATCGACACGTTGCCTTCCACCACGACACCGGGTGCAGACTGAATCGCCATCACGGTGTTGCCGCCGTTGATCAGCTTGTTGTTGCGCACCACGGCGTTGCGGAACCACTCGGCCGTGCTGTAACCCTGGGTGATCGACATCAGCCAGCAGCCAGCCGCAGCCGCGTCTTGTTGAATGGTGTTGCCCTCGACCAGCAGGCCGTCGATCTGGCCGTGGAAGGTCATGTTGCCGCCCAGACATACGCCGTTCACCACGCTGTTGCGGATGTAGCGGTTGTTGCGCAACGTGATGTCGTGCCCACCGCCGATGTAGGTGCCATGGTCGAAGCCGCTGCCGCTGAAGTTGTTGGCCTCGAAGAGGTTGCCCTCGATCAGCAGGTTGTTGTAGTGGCCCAGCAAGCCCATCGCCCGGTTGCGGTGGATGTTGTTGTTGCGCAGCGTCACGCCCGTGACACCGTGA
>JBBRFR010000035.1:0-16909 GCA_038241485.1 Burkholderiales bacterium | reverse complement strand
TTGACCAGATCAACGTTGCCAGTGCGCTCGCCATTGCCAAACAGACAGCCCTCGATGCGGTCGGCGCCGGCCATCAAGGCCAACTCGCCAGTGGCCGTGCCCGTGCCGCGGTCGTTGTGCGGGTGGACGGACAGCACGATGGCTTCACGGCGCGCCAGGTGGCGGTGCATCCACTCGACCATGTCCGCAAACACGTTCGGCGTGGAGCGTTCGATGGTGGTGGGCAAGTTGATGATGCACTTGTGCTCAGACGTGGGCTGCCACACCTCGGTAACGGCATCCACCACGCGCTTGGCGAAGTCGAGTTCGGTGTCGGAGAAGGTTTCCGGCGAGTATTCAAAGCGCCATGTCGTTTCAGGTTGCCACGCGGCCAGTTGCTTCATCAACTCCGCATGCTCCGCGGCCAAGGCGACAACGCCATCTTTGTCCATGCTCAAGACCACATCGCGCATCACGGGTGCTGTCGCGTTGTAGAGGTGAACGATGGCGCGTTTGGCACCTTGCAAGGATTCGAAGGTGCTCCGAATCAAGGGCTCGCGCGCTTGTGTCAGCACCTGGATCGTCACGTCATCGGGAATGAGATCGTGCTCGATCAACATGCGGATGAAGTCGAACTCGGTCTGCGAGGCCGACGGGAAACCCACCTCAATTTCCTTGAACCCGACGCGCAACAGCATCTGAAACATGCGCAGCTTGCGCGCCGAGTCCATCGGCTCGATCAGGGCCTGGTTGCCATCGCGCAGATCAGTGCTCAGCCAGATCGGCGGGTGCGCCAACACGGCGTCGGGCCAGGTACGGTCGCGCAAGGCAACGGGCGTAAATGGTCGGTATTTCAAGTGCGGTTGTTTCGACATCATGGCGAATCTCCAGTGAGTGGAATCACAACCAGCACGCTCAAAAAGCAAAACGGCCCGATGCTGGTTGCATACGGGCCGTTGAGAGCGATAACGAATAGACGTGAACGATCAGCGAGCCCGTGGCACCTCTAGTAGGGCTAGCGTGAAAGCGGTCGAGAACATCATGGGCGCAAATGTAGCACGCAGCTTTTCAGCGGTGCAGCCCTTCTTCGTCGGGCTCATCCATCGAGGTGGCGATCACGCTCACCGGGCGGCCTTTGACACGTTTCCACGCATACACGCCGTAGCCCGACAGGCCGTAAATCACGAACAAGCCGAACAACACCAACGGTGGGTGCAGCGTGATGAAGGCGATGCCGAGGGCAATGGCCACAATCACGATGAAAGGCACCGAGCGCTTGAAGCTCACGTCCTTGAAGCTATAAAACGGCACGTTGGTCACCATGGTGAGGCCGGCGTACAGCGCAAACGCAAACGCTGTCCATTGCAGCCACGGCCCTTCGGCAGTACCTTTGAAGCCGAGGTCATCCATCAACCAGATGAAACCCATCACCAGCGCAGCCGCCGCCGGGCTAGGCAGGCCCTGAAAGAAACGTTTGTCGACCACGGCGAGGTTGGCGTTGAAGCGCGCCAGACGCAAGGCCGCGCAAGCGCAATAAACAAAGGCGGCGATCCAGCCCGGCTTGCCTAAACCCTTGAGCGCCCATTCATAAATAATCAACGCCGGTGCGGCGCCGAACGACACCATGTCGGACAAGCTGTCCATCTGCTCGCCGAACGTGCTCTGCGTGTTGGTCATGCGCGCCACGCGTCCGTCGAGGCTGTCGAGCACCATCGCGCAAAAGATGCCAATGGCCGACAGCTCGAAGCGGCCGTTCATCGCCATCACGATGGCATAGAAGCCCCCGAACAAGGCCGCCAGCGTGAACAGGTTGGGCAAGATGTAGATGCCCTTGCGGCGCGGGCGCGGCGGCGCGTCGTCAGAGTCTGCCAGCGCTTGTTCGCCGTCGTGCATTACGTTCATGAACCTGTTCGAGGGGGTTGGGTCGGGAAGGATACCGCAGCGGGCAAGAAAAAAGCCGCAGGGTCTCCCCTGCGGCTTGTCGACTCCGCTCAGGCCGAAGATCAGTTCTTCGACTGGTCGACCAGGCGGTTTTTCTTGATCCAGGGCATCATGGCGCGCAATTGCTCGCCCACTTGCTCGATCGGGTGCTCGGCCGTCAGGCGGCGGCGCGACAGCAAGGTCGGCGCACCAGCCTTGTTCTCAAGGATGAAGCTCTTGGCGTATTCGCCGGTCTGAATGTCCTTCAGGCATTGACGCATCGCGTTCTTGGTGGCTTCGGTGACAACCTTCGGGCCGGTCACGTACTCACCGTACTCGGCGTTGTTCGAGATCGAGTAGTTCATGTTGGCGATGCCGCCTTCATAGATCAGGTCGACGATCAACTTCAGCTCGTGCAGGCACTCGAAGTAAGCCATTTCAGGCGCATAGCCGGCTTCGGTCAGCGTCTCAAAACCCGCCTTGATCAGTTCGACCGCACCACCGCACAGCACGGCTTGCTCGCCGAACAGGTCGGTTTCGGTTTCTTCACGGAAGTTGGTTTCGATCACGCCAGCCTTGCCCCCGCCGTTGGCTGCAGCGTAGCTCAGCGCCAGGTCACGCGCCTTGCCGCTCTTGTCGGCATGCACGGCGATCAGGTGGGGCACGCCGCCACCCTGGGCATAGGTCGAGCGCACGGTGTGGCCGGGGGCCTTGGGGGCGACCATCCACACGTCGAGGTCAGCACGCGGAACCACTTGACCATAGTGCACGTTGAACCCGTGGGCGAAGGCCAGCGAAGCGCCTTGCTTGATGTGGGGTTCGACGTCGTTGGTGTAGACCGAAGCGATCTGCTCGTCAGGCAGCAGCAGCATCACGATGTCGGCCGACTTCACGGCATCGGCGACCTCGGCGACCTTCAGGCCCGCCTTCTCAACCTTGCTCCACGAAGCACCACCCTTGCGCAGACCGACGGTGACCTTCACGCCGCTGTCGTTCAGGTTTTGTGCGTGCGCGTGTCCTTGCGAGCCGTAACCGATGATCGCGACGTTCTTGCCCTTGACCAAGCTCAGGTCAGCGTCCTTGTCGTAATAAACCTTCATCTCTATCTCCTTCAATATCAGTTCAATGCGGGGTTTCGGTGTGATGAATCACGCGCGCAGGATGCGCTCGCCGCGACCGATCCCGCTGGTGCCGGTGCGCACGGTTTCCAGAATGGCGGTGCGGTCGATGGCTTCGATGAAGGCATCGAGCTTGGACGCATCGCCCGTCAACTCCATGGTGTAGCTCTTTTCGGTCACGTCGATGATGCGGCCACGGAAGATGTCGGCCATGCGCTTCATCTCGTCACGCTCCTTGCCGACGGCGCGCACCTTGATGAGCATCAGCTCGCGCTCGGTGTAGCTGCCTTCGGTCAGGTCGACGACCTTCACCACTTCGATCAAGCGGTTCAGGTGCTTGGTGATCTGCTCGATCACGTCGTCGGAACCGGTGGTCACGATGGTCATGCGCGAGAGCGACGGATCTTCCGTCGGCGCGACCGTCAGGCTTTCGATGTTGTAGCCACGGGCCGAGAACAGGGCAACGACGCGAGAGAGCGCGCCGGGTTCGTTCTCCAGCAGCAGGGCAATGATGTGTTTCATGGTGCTTTCAAGCGCGCTCTTCAGACCATTGGCGGTAACCAATGGCCATTGGCCACGCTGTCCAAGTGAATAGGTGGAAAAACCGCTGAAGCCAATCAGCGCATTCCCTGGGCGGTCGAGTGCGCGCGGTAACGCGCACCCTCAGGCCAGGTGCAGCACTTCAAAGGTCTTCAGACCCCAAGAGCATTTCGGAGATGCCTTTGCCGGCCTGCACCATCGGCCAGACGTTTTCCGTCGGGTCAGTGCGGATATCGAGGAAGACGGTGCGATCCTTGAGCTTGATGGCTTCGCGCAGAGCGGGCTCAACGTCAGACGGCTTTTCGACCAACAGGCCTACGTGGCCGTAAGCCTCGGCGAGCTTCACAAAGTCAGGCAGCGCGTCCATGTAGCTGTGCGAGTAGCGGCCGCCATAGTCCAACTCCTGCCACTGGCGAACCATGCCCAGGTAGCGGTTGTTCAGAGACACAACCTTCACCGGCGTCTTGTACTGCTGGCAGGTCGAGAGTTCCTGGATGCACATCTGGATCGAGCCTTCGCCGGTGATGCAGAACACATCGGACTCAGGCTTGGCGAGCTTGATGCCCATGGCATAAGGCAGACCCACGCCCATGGTGCCCAGGCCACCGGAGTTGATCCAGCGGCGCGGCTCCTCGAAGCGGTAGAACTGCGCGGCCCACATCTGGTGCTGACCCACATCGGAGGTGATGTAGGTGTCGCGGCCCTTGGTCAGCTCGCACAGGGTTTCAACCACGTATTGCGGCTTGATGACCTCAGTGCTGTTCTTGTACTTCAGGCACTCGCGCTTGCGCCACTCATTGATCTGGCCCCACCAGGCCGACAAGGCCTGCACGTCGGGCTTGGCCTGCGCTTCCTTGATTTGAGCGATGAGCTCTTGCAGAACGTCTTTCACGTCACCGACGATGGGGATGTCGACCTTGACGCGCTTCGAGATCGACGAGGGATCGATGTCGATGTGAACGATCTTGCGCTCCACCGAGGCGAAGTGCTTCGGGTTGCCGATCACACGATCGTCAAACCGGGCGCCGACAGCCAGCAGAACGTCGCAGTTCTGCATGGTCATGTTGGCTTCATACGTGCCGTGCATGCCCAGCATGCCCAGGAACTTGGGGTCGCTGGCCGCTATGGCGCCCAGGCCCATCAGCGTGTTGGTGCAGGGGTAACCCAGCAGGTTGACCAGCTCGCGCAGCTCGGCCGCCGCATTGCCCAGCACCACACCGCCGCCGGTGTAGATGTAGGGTCGCTTGGCCGCCAGCAGCAGCTGCACGGCCTTGCGAATCTGGCCGCCATGCCCCTTGCGCGCCGGGTTGTACGAGCGCATCTCGATGGTGGCGGGGTAGTGGAACGGCACGGTCTTCTGCGAGACATCTTTCGGGATGTCAACCACCACCGGGCCAGGCCGGCCCGTGCGCGCGATGTGGAAGGCCTTTTTCAAGGTCACCGCCAGGTCGCGCACGTCTTTCACCAGAAAGTTGTGCTTCACGATGGGGCGTGTGATACCCACGGTGTCACATTCCTGAAATGCATCAAGCCCGATCGCCGGCGTGGGAACCTGGCCGGTGATGATCACCATCGGGATCGAGTCCATGTAGGCGGTGGCGATGCCGGTAACGGCATTGGTGACCCCTGGGCCCGAGGTGACGAGGGCGACCCCTACGTTGCCCGTGGCGCGCGCATAACCGTCGGCGGCATGCACAGCGGCCTGCTCATGGCGCACAAGCACATGTTCAATGCTGTCTTGTTTGTAGAGCGCGTCGTAGATATAGAGAACCGCGCCGCCGGGGTAGCCCCAGAGAAACTTGACGCCTTCGGCTTGAAGACAGCGAACCAGGATTTCAGAGCCGTTCGGCTCCGCGGGGGGAGAGGATTGCGGTTGCGCCAGAGCGGCGCGTTTGATTTCCGCGGCAGACATGTCCATGTTGAACCTTTGTGAATTTCTCTAACGAAAAACCATCGGTGCACCTCTCCGCGCCCTCGTGAGGCGGGTGTGGTGCCTGCTGTGTCAAAAAACATGGCGCCCAGGTCGGGCCGCCAAATTAAGACCAGTTGATGAGAAAACCGGCATTATAGAACCGCTCGCGCACTCGTGCTGAGGCAGCTTGGGCGATGCGATAATCGCGCCCGTTTCGACAGGCTCCCCGCCTTAGGCGCCCCACTTGGCATCTGACAAAGAACTTTCGGACTTTCTGAAAAGCGTCGAAAAGCGCGCCTTCAAGCGCGTGGCGTATGCCGTGCGCGATGACGATGCCGCGCTCGACATCGTTCAGGATTCGATGATCCGCCTGGCCGAAAAGTACATCGATCGGCCGGCAGCCGAGTTGCCGCTGGTATTTCAGCGCATCCTTTCCAACGCGACCATGGACTGGTTTCGTCGACAGAAGGTTCGTAATGCCGTCGTCCGCAACTTTTCTGAGTACGAATCCTCAAGCGACGATGGGGATTTCGATCTGCTGGAAACTCTGGCGTCGCAGAATGAGTCATCTGCCACAGAGAGCGCGGCGGAGTCGGTTTCAAGGGCTCAGATCCTGCTAGCCATTGATGCCGAGGTGTCCCGGTTGCCGGCTCGTCAACGAGAAGCCTTCCTGCTGCGTTACTGGGAGGAACTCGATGTCGCCGAAACAGCCGCCGTGATGGGCTGCTCGGAGGGAAGCGTCAAGACACATTGCTCACGTGCGGTGCATGCCTTGGCGGATGCCCTGAAGGCAAAGGGAATTGAGCTATGAACACCAACACCACCACTCTTCTTCCCCCCTACGCACCCGCCGCCCTGGAAGCCCTGGAGGCCCGGCTCGCCTTGCGCATGACCGCGCGCCTGACCGAAACCACGGCCGACTTGCCGCAAGACGTCGCCGAACGGCTGCGCTTTGCCCGCGAGCAGGCCTTGCAGCGCGCCCGTGCGTCCCGCAGCGCGACTGTGGATGAGCCGGTGCTGGTGGTGGGTGCCGGTTCCAGCGCTTCGCTCGGCCGAGGCGAAGGCGGCTCGGGCTGGTGGGTTCAACTCGCCGCCTTGATTCCTTTGGCAGCGCTGGTGGGTGGCTTGATGCTCATCCAGAAGATGCACAACAACAGCCAGATTGCTGCCGCTGCGGAAATCGACGCCTCGCTGCTGGCCGACGACCTGCCGCCCGCGGCCTACAGGGACCCCGGGTTTGTGGAGTTCTTGAAAGCTCCTCGCGATTGACTGGAGCGTTGATGCCCTCGCCCCGGTTGGCCCACCCCATGCGGCGCGAATCAGCGCGGCGAATCATCATCGCCTGGATGTGGTTCTGTATTGCAGCCTTGCTTGCGGCGCCCTTTGCCACGCAAGCTCAGACCGGGTCGGTTCCCCTCGCGCCCAAGGCCAGCCCTCGGGCCTCGGATGGTGTTTCATGGTCGTCGCTCAGTCCGAGCGAGAAAACCGCACTTAGACCGCTAGAACGTGAGTGGAATCGCATTGACCCGCCTCGGCAGACCAAATGGCTGGAGATCGCCAGCAAGTTCTCAACCATGCCGGCCGCGGAACAGGCTCGCATCCAGGCCCGCATGGCTGACTGGACCCAAATGACACCGAAAGAGCGTGGTCAGACGCGCATGAACTTCAAGGAAGCCCAGCAAGTGCCGGCGCAGGAGCGCAATGCCCGGTGGGAGGCCTACAAGGCCCTGCCACCCGAGCAGCGGAAGCAGTTGGCGGCCCGAGCCGCGCCCGTTCCCCGCAAGGTTGCAGCCCCTGACGCGCTGGCCGACGGCTCGGGCGCCAAGAAGACCAACGTGGTGCCCAACTCTTCGTATGCACCACGCCCCAAAGCCGTGGCGCCCACCGTGGCCCAAGCCGCGCCGGGCGCAACGACCAACCTGATCACAAAACGCGCGAGCCCGCCGCCACACCAGCCGTCAGGCCTACCCAAGATCGCCGTCACCTCTGGTTTTGTGGACCAAGCGACGCTGCTGCCCAAACGCGGGCCACAAGGCGCCGCAACTCGATCCGCCGCGGCCTCTGCGCCGGCCTCTCGCCAACCATGACCGGGGCGGCCTCGAACACGCAGGCGCCGAGCCTGCGGCGGCGCATGGCGAGCTTCGTGTATGAGGGCTTGCTCTTGTTCGGCATCGGCCTGATTCCGGGTGCCGTCGGCGCATTGTTTGTGGCCCTCACCGGCCAGCAGCACCCCTTGCAGAGTGGCACTGCCTTGCAGGTGATCACCTTCTTGATCTACGGGGTGTACTTCACCTGGTTCTGGTCCAAGCGCGGTCAAACCCTCCCGATGCAGACCTGGCACATCCGCGTCGTCACCGCTGACGGGCAGCGACTGCGCCAAGGCCAAGCCTTGCTACGCTTCTTTGCGAGCTGCCTCTGGGTGGCGCCGGCCACCGTGCTGGCCATGCTCAACGACTGGTCGAAGTGGCAAGCGTTGAGCGCAGTGGGCGTCGGCGTCGTGGTTTACGCGCTGCTCGCGCTGCTGCATCCACAACGCCAGTTCTGGCACGACGCCATCTGCGGAACGCGCCTCATCACCGCCTTGCCCGAGCCCCGCGGTACCGTTTGACCGGGCAGGCACAATCGCCGCCCATGAGCAATCCATTCAAGGGCCGAACCGGGCTGGACCGGGTCTTTCGCGCCACGGGCTATTCGTTCGAAGGGCTGAAAACGGCTTACCTGGGTGAAAGCGCCTTCCGCCAGGAAACCTGGCTCGCTGTCATCCTGATCCCGTCAGCTTTCTGGGTCGGCCGCACCTGGGTCGAAGTGGGATTGTTGATCGGCGCGGTGCTGCTGGTGATGATCGTCGAGCTGCTGAACTCGGGCATCGAAGCGGCCATCGACCGTGTGTCATTCGAGCTGCATGACCTCTCCAAGCGCGCGAAGGATCTGGCCAGTGCGGCGGTGTTTCTCTCGCTGGTCTTGTGCGGCGGCTTGTGGGGCGCCGCGCTGTGGCATCGCTTCCTGTGAACAAACTATCGCTGTGTGTCTACTGCGGCTCACGCCTTGGCGGCCAAGCCGCGTATGAAACAGCGGCCCGCCAGGTCGGCACGCTGATCGGCCAACGCGGTTGGCAGCTGGTTTATGGCGGTGGCAACGCCGGGCTGATGGGCGCGGTGGCCAATGCAGCGCTGGCCGCCGGGGCATCGGTGATCGGTGTCATTCCGCAGTCACTGATGGGGCGCGAGCTGGGTCACCCCGGGCTGAGCGAGCTGCATGTGGTCGAGACCATGCACCAGCGCAAGCAACTGATGGCCGAGCGTGCCGATGCCTTTCTCGCGCTGCCCGGCGGCATCGGCACCTTTGAAGAGCTGTTCGAGGTCTGGACCTGGCGGCAGCTGGGTTACCACGACAAGCCCGTCGGCCTGCTGAACGTCGGCGGCTACTACGACCGCCTGTTGTCGTTCATGGACCAGGCGGTGGCCGACGGTTTTGTGCCGCCCGCGCAGCACCAACTGCTGCAGGTGGCCGACGACCCCATCACGCTGCTGAATCGCCTGGCCGAGCAAGCGCTGCGCGCCAACGCCCCCGACGACTACCAAAAAATCTAGCCCGCAAAAAAGCCCGCACGCAGCGGGCTTTTTGTTGAACTAAAGCGTGGGATCAGACCGCAGCTTCGTCCGTCTCGCCGGTGCGGATGCGGACCACCTGCTCCACCGCCGTGACAAAAATCTTGCCGTCGCCAATCTTGCCGGTCTTGGCGGCTTTGACGATGGCTTCGATGCAACGATCCACATCCGCATCTTTCACCACCACCTCGACTTTGACCTTGGGCAGGAAGTCGACCACGTACTCGGCACCGCGGTACAACTCGGTGTGCCCCTTCTGCCGCCCAAAGCCCTTGACCTCGGTGACGGTGAGCCCGGTCACACCCACTTCGGCCAGCGCCTCGCGCACCTCTTCGAGCTTGAACGGCTTCACGATCGCGGTGATCTGTTTCATGGCGGAATCCTTGGCAAATAGATGCGCGTAGTTTAAGCGCGGAACTTCGAAGTGATGGGGTAGCGCCAATCCCTACCGAAGGCCCGGTGGGTAATGCGAATGCCGATCGGCGCCTGGCGACGCTTGTACTCGTTGATCTTGATGAGCCGAGTCACACGCTCCACATCAACCGCCGGATAACCCGCAGCGATGATCTGGTCGATGCCCTGGTCGTCTTCCATGTAGCGCTGCAAGATGCCGTCGAGCACCTCATAGGGCGGCAGGCTGTCCTGGTCTTTCTGGTCGGGCCGCAGCTCGGCCGAGGGCGGCCGCGTGATGATGCGCTGGGGGATGACCTCGGCGCCCTGCTCGTTCTTCCACGCAGCCAGGCGGTAGACGAGGGTCTTGGCCACGTCTTTGATCACCGCAAACCCGCCCGCCATGTCGCCGTACAGCGTGCAGTAGCCAGTGGCCATCTCACTCTTGTTCCCGGTAGTCAGCACGATCGCACCAAACTTGTTCGACAAGGCCATCAACAAGGTGCCGCGGATTCGCGCCTGGATGTTCTCTTCGGTGGTGTCTTCTTTCAGCCCGGCGAACTCAGCGGCGAGGCTGTGCTTGAACGCCTCGAACATGGGCACGATGGAGATTTCGTCGTGGCGCACGCTGAGCCGCTGCGCCATGTCGCGCGCGTCGATCCAGGAAATGTCGGCGGTATAGGGCGAAGGCATCATCACGGTGCGCACCTTCTCGGGGCCGAGCGCGTCGACGGCAATCGCCAGCACCAGCGCCGAATCGATGCCGCCGCTCAGGCCCAACAGAATGCCGGGGAAGCCGTTCTTGCCGATGTAGTCGCGCACCCCGGTGACCAATGCGCCCCAGGCCTGCGCTTCCATTTCGGGAACAGGGGCCAACGGGCCGCTGACGCTGTCGCGGCCCACCTCAACGATCGTCAGCGCCTCTTCAAAAAACGGCGCACGTGCAACCACCCGGCCCTGAGCATCAAGTGCAAATGACGCGCCGTCGAACACCACTTCGTCCTGCCCGCCGGTCAAGTGCGAATACAGCAAAGGCATGCCCACATCGCGGGCGCGCCAGGCCATGCGCTCTTCACGCTCGGTCACCTTGCCCAGGTGGAACGGCGAGGCGTTGATGACACACAGCACATCGGCACCCGCCGCCTTGGCGGCGCGCGCCGGTTCGTCGAACCAGGCGTCTTCACAAATATTGAGCCCGAACTTGAGGCCGTCGACCTCGAACACCACCGCGCCCAGCCCCGAATCGCGGCCGGAGGCAAAGTAGCGCCGTTCGTCGAACACCTGGTAGTTGGGCAGCTCGCGCTTGCAGTAGGTGGCGATCACCTTGCCCCCACTCAACACCGAGGCCGCGTTGTAGCGCTGCTGCACGGCATGCGACTTCGACCTAACATCAGCCCGCTCACCCCACTGATGCGGATGCCCCACCACCACATGCAAACCAGGCAGATCGGCCAGCGCCTCGGCGCACTCGGCGAGGCCTTGCGCGCACGCCTGCATGAAAGCCGGGCGCAGCAGCAGATCTTCGGGTGGGTAGCCGCACAAGGCCAGCTCGGGCGTGAGCACGAGACGCGCACCTTGCGCATGGGCACGGCGCGAAAACTCGACGATCTTGCGGGCGTTGCCGGCCAGATCCCCCACCGTGGCATTGATCTGCGCGAGTGCGACCTTGACCGTGGAATTTGATGGCATATGAGTGAAGAAAAAGGCTCGAACGATTATGTCATTCGGGTCATCGACCACCCCGCGCTTGTGGGCGCCGCGCAATGGAACGCCTTGCTCGATGCACAGCCCAGCAGCACCCCCTTCATGCGCCACGAGTACCTGCTGGCGATGCACGAGTCGGGCAGCGCGGTGGATGCAAGCGGCTGGGAGCCGCAGTTCCTGGTGATGCACGAAGGTGATCAACTGATCGCCGCCTGCCCGCTGTACCTCAAGGCCCACTCCTACGGCGAGTACGTGTTCGACTGGGCCTGGGCCGACGCCTACCAGCGCCACGGCCTGCGCTACTACCCCAAGCTGCTGAGCGCCGTGCCTTTCACGCCGGTGCCCGGCCCGCGCCTGCTGGCGCGTGACGCGTCGGCCCGCATCGCCTTGCTTGAGGCCATGAAGCAGTTTGCCCAACAGGCCAAGCTGTCATCGGCCCATGTGCTGTTTCTCGACGAGGCCGACCAGCACGCCGCTCGCAGCGCCGGCTGGATGATGCGCAGCACGGTGCAATTCCACTGGGTCAACCGCGGGCCGCAAGCGTATGCCGACTTTGCGGAGTTCCTTGCCAGCCTGCAACGCGAGAAGCGTAAGAAAATCCAGCAAGAGCGCCGCCGTGTGGGCGACGCCGGCGTGAGCTTCACCGCCCTGCAAGGCGCGCAGATCAGCGAATCCGATTGGGACTTTTTCTACCGCTGCTACACGCTCACCTACCGCGCGCACCACTCATCGCCCTACCTCACCCGTGACTTCTTTGCGCGCATGGCCAGCAGCATGGCTGAGAACTGGCTGCTCTTCATCGCCTGGAAAGACGGGCAGCGCGTGGCCGCCTCGCTGATCGCCATCGACCCTGAGCGCCGCAGCGCCTTCGGCCGCCATTGGGGCGCCACCGAACACATCTCGTGCCTGCACTTCGAGGCCTGCTACTACCAGCCGCTGGCCTGGTGCATCGCCCAGGGTTACCAGCGTTTCGAGGGCGGCGCACAAGGTGAGCACAAGATGGCGCGCGGCCTGCTGCCCGTGCAAACCTGGTCGGCGCACTGGCTGGCCCACCCACAATTTGCCCAGGCCGTGGCCGACTTTCTTCAGCGCGAAGGTACGGGTGTGGAGAACTACCTCGACGAACTGAACGAGCGCCGACCATTCAAGGAATGAAGATTCAAGGCTTGAAGTCGCCCGCCATCACGCTCACGAAACTGTCGGGCTTGATGTAGGTGCGCAAGGCCGAGTTGACGCGCTCCACCGTCAACTGGCTCAGAGCCTCGTCGACACGTGCCGAGGTGGCAAAGGTTCGCCCGAGATCGAGGTTGTTGGCCAGGCCGGCAGCCAGGTTGCCGTCTTGTGCTCGCGACAGCTGGCGAAACGCCAGCAGGCCGCGTTTGCCCTCGACCAGCTCTTTTTCGGTGAAGCCTTCTTTCAGCGCGCGCGTCAGCTCCTGCTTGAAGGCCGTTTCGACCTTGGCGAGGTTTTGCGGCGCAAAGATCGCGCTGGCCTGCCACACCGAATGGGGTTGATGGCTGTTCCAGTTGACGCTGCTGCGCACGTCATACGACAGGCCTTCGGTTTCGCGAATGCGTGTCCACAGGCGCGATTGCCCACCCGAGCCGAGAAGGTAGTTCGCCATCGACAGCGCGGGGTAGTCGGCATCGATGTCGGAGAGCGGCACGCTTTGCCGCACCAGCAGGGTCGCGTTCTGTTTGTCGGGCGTCGCCAGCATCACACGCTGCGCTTTGACGGGCAGCAAAGGCTGCGGCACCCGCGAATAGGGCTCGCCTGCGCGCCAGCCCGCAAACGCTTTCTCCAACGCGGCGCGCACTGCCACCACGTCCATGTCACCGGCGGCACCAAACTCGGCCCGAGCGGCGCCATAAAAACGCTGGTGGAAGGCGCGCAGCTGCGGTTGGGTCACCGCCTTCACATCGCTCACCATGTCGTCAAAGGTGCTGGCGTATCGCACGTCGCCGCGTGGGTAGGGGTTGCCCAGGCGCGCCATGGCATTGCGGGCCACGGCGTCGGGCTCCTTGCGCTGCTGCTCGATGTCGGCGAGCACCTGGCGCTTGAGCTCGTCCAGCGAATCGGCCGGGAACGCGGGGTTGCGCAGCAGGTCGCCCACCAACGCAATCGCTTCGGGCAAGTGCTCGTTGCGCGACGACAAGGTCACGCTCACGCGGCCCACCCCGCCGCTGATGCGCATCTCGGTCTTGAGCGCATCGAGGCGATCCTGTATCTGCTGGCGGGTGCGCGTGCTGGTGCCCTTGTCGAGCATAGCTGCCACCACATCGGGCACCTCGCCGTGGCCGAAAAGGCTTTTCTCGTCGCCAAAACGCAGCGTCAGGGTCGCTTGCACGGCCGAGCCACGCGCGCCCTTGGGCAACAGCGCCACCTTCAGGCCACCCAACTCAAAGCGCTGCGTGAGCCGGTCGATGTTGGCCGGCGACGCGTCAAAGGCCGCCACCGCAGCAGCAGCCGCTTGGGGCTTGAACGACTTCAGCTCCGCCGCCACATCCACCTTGGCCGGTGCGGGGGCACGCGCAGGGTTGTCGACTGGCAGATACACCCCCAGCGTGCGGTTCGCGGGCACAAGGTGCTGCTCGGCCACACGCTGCACGTCGGCGAGCTTCAGGTCACGCACACGGTCGCGCTGCAAGAAGAAGAGGCGCCAATCGCCTTGAGCCACCGATTCACTCATGGCCACACCCACCGTTTCGGGGTTGGTGAAGGCCTGTTCCCAGCTCTTGGCCCACTGCGCCTGAGCACGCTTGAGTTCTTCTTCGGTGATGGGCACCGTGGCCACCGACTCCAACGTGGCCAACATCTCGGCACGTGCAGCCTCAGGGTCTTGCGCTGGAGCGAGCTGCGCGCCAAAGAGGGTGAAGCCCGGGTCGGCCAGACCTTGCGCAAACGCAAAGGTGCCGGCCGCCAATTGCCTGGCCGTGAGGCGCTTGTGCAAACGGCCCGCCGGCGTGTCACCCATGATGAGGTTGATCGCCTCCACTGCCGCGTAGTCGGGGTGGGCGGCAGGCGGCACGTGGTACGCCGCCATCAGCAACGGCACACCACCCACACGCCGCAGCGTGATGCTGCGCTCACCGTCTTGCACCGCGTCGAGCGTGTATTGCACGGGCAGCTTGCGTATGGGCTTCTTCAGCTTGCCGAACGACTGCGCCACCCAAGCCAGCACCTTGGAAGGCTCGAACTTGCCGGCCACGATCAGCGTGGCGTTGTCGGGCTGGTAGTACTCGCGGTAGAAGGCCTGCAAACGCGGGATGTCGACATTCTCGACGTCGGTGCGTGCGCCGATCGTGCTCTTGCCGTAGTTGTGCCACTGGTACATCGTCGCCAGCGTCTTCTCGAACAACATACGGTCGGGGCTGTTTTCACCCATCTCCATTTCGTTGCGCACCACGGTCATTTCGGTGTCGAGGTCTTTGCGGGCGATGAAGCTGTTGACCATGGCATCGGCCTGCCAATCGAGGTACCACTTCAAGTTGTCGTCGTTGGTCGAAAAGCTCGCAAAGTAGTTGGTGCGGTCGAGCCAGGTGGTG
The DNA here is from genome assembly GCA_038241485.1 of Burkholderiales bacterium. Taxonomy (GTDB): domain Bacteria; phylum Pseudomonadota; class Gammaproteobacteria; order Burkholderiales; family Burkholderiaceae_C; genus Rhizobacter. Next base: position 2,193 of record JBBRFR010000035.1, on the reverse strand, counting down.
CCGTTCGCGGCCACGCCCCGCTTGGGGAATTCGCCCACCAGGTTGCGGTGCTTGGGCGTGCCCATGAACAGCAGGTGTTCGAGCAGGTGGGCCATGCCGGTCTCGCCGTAGTTCTCGTGGCGAGAGCCGACGCGGTAGGTCATGTTGACCGTGGTGGTGGGCTTGGAGTCGTCGGGGATCAACAGCAACTGCAGGCCATTGGCGAGTTTGTACTCGGTGACACCTTCGACAGATTGCACACGCGTCAGCCCGGCCGGGAGATTTTGCGCAACGACTGTTTGAACAAAGAACGAAGCAGCCAGAGCAAGGCTCACACACAAAAATCGACGCAGCATGGGGCGGGCTCAAAATGGCAAAAAGGTCAGTTTAGAGCGCTGACGCCAAGGCAAGTTCCAGCGTCACCAGTAGCACAAACAACACAGGGAGCCGAAGCTCCCTGCGTGCAGATGCGAGGTTCAGTCTCGAATCAGGCTTTGGGCTTGTAGGCCGCAATGCCGCGGCGAATTTCTTCCTTGGCGGAGTCGGGGCCTTCCCAGCCTTTGACCTTGACCCACTTGCCGGGTTCGAGGTCCTTGTAGTGCTCAAAGAAGTGCTGGATGGCTTTGAGGCGCATCGGGTTGATGTCTTCGGGCTTCTGCCAGTGGGTGTAGATGCCCAGCACCTTGTCGATGGGCACGGCGAGCAGCTTGGCGTCACCTCCGGCTTCGTCGTCCATCATCAGCACGCCGATCGGGCGGCAGGTCACCACCACACCCGGCGTGAGCGGGAACGGGGTGATCACCAGCACATCAACCGGGTCGCCATCGTCCGACAGCGTCTGCGGCACGTAGCCGTAGTTGCAGGGGTAGTGCATCGCCGTGGTCATGAAGCGGTCGACGAACAGCGCACCGGTCTCTTTGTCGACTTCGTACTTGATCGGGTCGGCGTTCATCGGGATCTCGATGATCACGTTGAACTGATCGGGCGCCTTGGCGCCAGGGGTCACGTTGTGCAGGCTCATGGTGTTTGGGTAATTGCGCGGGAAAACCCGAAGTTTACTCGGGCATTTTGCGGCGGGATGACACGCGCCACACCGCGCGCAGACCGCTGGAAAACACCATGCGCGCTTCGTTGCCTTGTCAGACCCCTTCCCGTAGCATGCCCCGCAGACCCGCCCAGGCCTTCTCACAGGTGAAAAAGCGGCGGGCTCGTCTCTCACACGCGTGAACAACCGAAACGAGGAGTCCCACCGATGTCGACGAATTTGGCGCTGTACTTTGCGCTTGCCTGCGGTGTTGCCGCAGTGTTGTATGGCTTCGTGCAACGAAGCTGGATCCTGAGCCAGAGCGCGGGCAACGCGCGCATGCAGGAGATCGCATCCGCCATTCAACAAGGTGCTGCCGCGTATCTCGCGCGCCAGTACAAGACCATCGCCATCGTGGGCGTGGTGCTGGCGGTGCTCATCGGTGTGTTCCTTGACGTCACCACCGCCGTTGGCTTCGTGCTCGGCGCGGTGCTCTCGGGCGCGTGCGGTTTCATCGGCATGAACGTGTCGGTCAAGGCCAACGTGCGCACGGCACAAGCCGCCACGCTCGGCATTGCGAGTGCGTTGAACGTCGCCTTCAAGGGCGGCGCCATCACCGGCATGCTGGTGGTGGGCCTGGGCCTCCTGGGCGTGACCATCTTCTTCCTTTACCTGACGGGCAACGCCAGCAACGTGAGCAACCTGGCAACCTCGCTCAAGCCACTGCTGGGTTTTGCGTTCGGCGCGTCGCTGATCTCGATCTTTGCGCGCCTGGGCGGCGGCATCTTCACCAAGGGTGCCGATGTGGGCGCCGACCTGGTGGGCAAGGTCGAAGCCGGCATCCCTGAAGACGACCCGCGCAACCCCGCGGTGATCGCCGACAACGTGGGTGACAACGTCGGCGACTGCGCCGGCATGGCCGCCGACCTGTTCGAAACCTATGCCGTCACGCTGATCGCCACCATGGCGCTCGGCGCGCTGATGGTGAGTGGCGCAACGCTCAATGCCGTGATCTACCCGCTGCTGCTGGGTGGCGTGTCGATCATCGCGTCGATCATCGGTTGCAGCTTCGTCAAGGCCTCGCCGGGCATGAAGAACGTGATGCCGGCGCTGTACAAGGGCCTGGCGGTGTCGGGCGTGCTGTCGCTGATCGCGTTCTACTTCGTCACCCAACAGATGTTCCCGCAGCC
>JBBRFR010000034.1:0-17200 GCA_038241485.1 Burkholderiales bacterium | reverse complement strand
CGAGGCATTGATGCGCTGGAAACACCCGCAGCGCGGCATGATCGGCCCCAACATCTTCATCCCGCTGGCCGAGCGTTACGGCCTCATCAACGCGCTGGGCAACTGGCTGATCGAAGACGTGTGCCGGCAGATCCGCGCCTGGCGCGACCAGGGCCTGCGCATGCGCGTGGCGCTCAACCTCTCGGTGCACCAGCTGCGCCAGGCCGACCTGGCCGAGCGCATCGTCGAGGCGCTGGCGCGCCACCACATCGAGCCTTCGCTGCTGACCTGCGAGATCACTGAATCGGCGGCGATGGACGACACCCGCGTCACGCTGCAAATGATCGAGCAGCTCTCGGCCGCGGGCGTGCATTTGTCGATCGACGACTTTGGCACCGGCTACTCGTCTTTGAGCTACCTGCGCCAGCTGGCGGCCGAAGAGCTGAAGATCGACCGCAGCTTCATCTGCGACCTCGAAACCAGCGCCGATGCACGCGCCATCGTCGATGCCGTGGTCAAGCTTGCGCAAGCGCTGGGCCTGAAGGTGGTGGCCGAAGGCGTCGAGACCGAACAACAACAAGAGATCTTGCGCCGCCTGGGCTGCAACGAGCTGCAGGGTTATCTGTTTGCCAAGCCGATGTCGGCCAGCGCGCTGGCGTTGTGGGCGATGAGCAACGAAGGGCCACGGGCGCTCGACTTCAGGCCTTCGCTGTTCGGTGACACCTTGCCGCAGTCCGTTTAGCCCGCGGGAAACCCGTTCGCGGGTCATTGCGTGATCAAGCGCTCGCGTCCCTCGTGCAGGGGGTATTGAGGAGCTTCCTACAATCGCATTCATGAACGCAATCGCCTACACCCGCGCCGCGGCGCTGCCCGAGATCCTCAAAAACCGCATCGCCATCCTCGACGGCGCGATGGGCACCATGATCCAGCGCTACAAGCTCTCTGAGGCCGACTACCGCGGCGAGCGCTTCAGGGATCACCCGAAAGACCTGAAGGGCAACAACGAGCTGCTGCAGTTCACCCGACCCGACGTGATCAGCGAGATCCACGAGCAGTACCTCGCCGCCGGTGCCGACCTGATCGAGACCAACACCTTCGGCGCCACCAGCGTGGCACAAGAAGACTACAAGCTGGCCCACGTGGCGCGCGAGATGAACGTGGCCGGTGCCCGCCTGGCACGCGCGGCCTGCGACAAATACAGCACGCTCGACAAGCCACGCTACGTGGCCGGCGCGCTGGGCCCGACCCCGCGCACGGCGAGCATCAGCCCCGATGTGAACGACCCGGCCGCACGCAACGTGCACTTCGACGAGTTGAAGGCCGCCTATTACGAACAAGGTGAGGCCTTGCTGGAAGGTGGCGCCGACGTGTTCCTGGTCGAGACCATCTTCGACACGCTGAACGCCAAGGCGGCGATCTTTGCGCTCGACGAGCTGATGGAAAACACCGGCGAGCGCCTGCCGGTGATCATCTCGGGCACGGTGACCGACGCCTCCGGACGCATCCTCTCGGGCCAGACCGTGAGCGCCTTCTGGCACAGCGTGCGCCATGCACGGCCACTCGCCGTCGGCCTGAACTGCGCACTCGGTGCGGCGCTGATGCGGCCTTACATCGAAGAGCTGGCCAAGGTGGCCGGCGACACCTTCATCAGCTGCTACCCCAACGCCGGCCTGCCCAACCCGATGAGCGACACCGGCTTCGACGAAACGCCCGAGATCACCGGCAGCTTGGTCGAAGAGTTTGCGCGCGCGGGCTTTTTGAACATCGCCGGCGGCTGCTGCGGCACCACGCCCGACCACATCGCCGAGATCGCCAAGCGGGTGGCCCACTACCGGCCTCGCACACGGCACGACCCGCTGTTCAGTGGGTTGGTGGCGGCCTGAGATCGGGAGCTTGGCCCAGGGCGGGTTCACTTCACCGAGGCAGCTCCCACTCTGGCCTTTTCGCCGATCAGGATCTCGACACGGCGGTTGGTCGCGCGGCCGGCTTCGTCATCGTTGCTGGCCAGGGGGTCGCGTGCGCCCCGGCCCGCCACCGCAATGCGCACCGGCGACACGCCGCGTGCCACCAGCCAGTCGCGGGTGCTCGCCGCGCGGTCAAGCGACAAGGCGTCGTTGGCCGCGGCCGCGCCCTTGGTGTCGGTGTGGCCGACGATGCGCAGCTCGGCCAGCGGCACATTGCGCAACGACAGCGCGATCTTGTCGAGCACGGCGGTGGCACCCGGCATGAGCGCTGAACGGTTGGCCTGGAAGGTCAGGTCGCCCGGCAGCGTGATCCACAGCCGCTCATCGGTGGTCTTGGACACGGTGACACCGGTGCCGCTCAAGCTGCTGCTGAGCTGTCGCTCGGCCGCCTCCATCTGCGGCGACCACGCGCGCGTGCCGGGCGCGGCCTGGCCGTAAACCGGGCCGGGCGCCGAGCCAGGCACCGGGGCGGTCACCACCGGCACGGGCTTGGGTGGCGAAGTGCAGCCCGCCAACAAGATGACGAGGAGCGCGAGTGTGTGGAGTGAATGCTTGAGCATGGTCGTGTTGATTTTGTCGTGGCCCGCCATTGGAACCGTTGAAACCCCACCCGATGCAGGGGGGCTCATCGGTTTTGTAACCAGCGATGACCCCACTTATTCCCGCAGGGCAAGGGGCACGCTCGCTTAAAATCCGCCACTTCCAAGGAGCGTTGCGACGGTGTCTGGCCCCAGACACCGCCAGGCTTGGAAGCTCGCAACGACGCTCACCCCTGCATGCCTTTCACACGCATGCGCTGCGGGTGAGCACCCCAGCGCATGCCGCGTTCATCACGAACCCTTGCCGCCATGACTGCACCGCACACCACCGTCCCGCCGATGAAGCTTTCGGGCCTGGAGCCCATCCTGATCGGCGAAGGCAGCCTCTTCGTCAACATCGGTGAGCGCACCAACGTCACCGGCTCCAAGGCCTTTGCGCGGCTCATCCTCAACGACCAGTTCGAGGAAGCCCTGGCGGTGGCGCGCCAGCAGGTGGAAAACGGCGCCCAGGTGATCGACATCAACATGGACGAGGCCATGCTCGACAGCAAGGCGGCCATGGTGCGCTTTCTGCACCTGATCGCGAGCGAGCCCGAGATCTCCCGTGTGCCCATCATGATCGACAGCTCCAAGTGGGAGGTGATCGAAGCCGGCCTCAAGTGCATTCAAGGCAAGGGCATCGTCAACTCGATCTCGATGAAAGAAGGTGTGGAGCAGTTCAAGCACCAGGCCAAGCTGGTGCACCGTTATGGCGCGGCCGCCGTGGTGATGGCCTTTGATGAAAAGGGCCAGGCCGACACCTACGAGCGCAAGGTCGAGATCTGCGAGCGTGCTTACCGCATGCTGGTCGACGAGATCGGTTTCCCGCCTGAAGACATCATCTTCGACCCCAACATCTTTGCCATCGCAACCGGCATCGAAGAGCACGACAACTACGCGGTTGACTTCATCAACGCCACCCGCTGGATCAAGCAAAATCTGCCGGGCGCCAAGGTGAGCGGCGGTGTGTCGAACGTGAGCTTCAGCTTCCGCGGCAACGACCCGGTGCGCGAGGCCATCCACACCGTGTTCCTGTACCACGCGATTCAAGCGGGCATGGACATGGGCATCGTCAACGCCGGCATGGTGGGCGTGTACGACGACCTGGAGCCGATTCTTCGCGAGCGTGTCGAAGACGTGGTGTTGAACAGGACGCCGGCCTACAAAGCCGGCGAGCCGCCGCTCACAGCAGGCGAGCGCCTGATCGAAGTGGCCGAGAGTGCCAAGGGTGCTGCAAAAGACGACAGTGCCAAGTTCGCCTGGCGCGCCAAGCCGGTCAACGAGCGCCTGAGCCACGCGCTGGTGCACGGCATCAACGACTTCATCACCGTTGACACCGAAGAGGTCTACCAGGCCATCAAGGTCAAGGGTGGCCGCCCGCTGCACGTGATCGAGGGCCCGCTGATGGACGGCATGAACGTCGTCGGTGACTTGTTCGGCCAGGGCAAGATGTTCCTGCCCCAGGTGGTCAAGAGCGCGCGTGTGATGAAGCAGGCCGTGGCCCACCTGCTGCCCTACATCGAAGAAGAAAAGCGACTGCTGATCGACGCCGGTGGCGAGGCCAAAGCCAAGGGCAAGATCGTCATCGCCACCGTCAAGGGCGACGTGCACGACATCGGCAAGAACATCGTCACCGTGGTGCTCCAATGCAACAACTTCGAGGTGGTGAACATGGGCGTGATGGTGGCCTGCCAAGACATCCTGGCGCGCGCTAAGGTCGAGGGTGCCGACATCATCGGTCTGAGCGGCCTGATCACGCCGAGCCTCGAAGAGATGCAGCACGTGGCGGGCGAGATGCAACGCGACGACTACTTCCGCATCAAGAAGATCCCGCTCTTGATCGGCGGCGCCACCACCAGCCGTGTGCACACCGCCGTGAAAATCTCGCCGCACTACGAGGGCCCGGTCGTCTACGTGCCCGATGCGAGCCGCAGCGTGAGCGTGTGCAGCGACCTGCTCTCCGACGACAAGGCCGCCGCTTACGTGGCCGAGCTGAACGCCGACTACATCCGCGTGCGTGAACAACACGCCAACAAGAAGGCCACGCCGCTGGTCACGCTGGCCGAGGCGCGCGCCAACAGGACGAAGATCGACTGGGCCACCTACCAGGCACCGGCACCCAAGTTCACCGGCCGCCGCGTGTTCAAGAACTACGACCTGGCCGAGATCGCGCAGTGCATCGACTGGGCCCCCTTTTTCCAAACCTGGGACCTGGCGGGCCCCTACCCGGCCATCCTCACTGACGACATCGTCGGCGAGTCGGCCCGCCGTGTGCACAGCGACGGCCAGAGCATGCTCAACCGCCTGATCAAGGGCCGCTGGCTGCAAGCCAATGGCGTGATCGGTCACTACCCCGCGAACACGGTGGGCGACGACGACATCGAGATCTACACCGACGAATCACGCAGCGAGGTGCTGATGACCTGGCACGGCCTGCGCATGCAGAGCGTGCGCCCGGTGGTCGACGGTGTGACGCGACCCAACCGCTGCCTGGCCGACTTCATCGCCCCAAAATCATCAGGAGTTTCCGACCACATCGGCCTCTTTGCCGTGACGGCCGGTCTCGGCACCGAGAAGAAAGAGAAGCAGTTCCTCGATGACCACGACGACTACAGCGCCATCATGCTGAAGGCCCTGGCCGACCGCCTGGCCGAGTCGTTTGCCGAACGTTTGCACCAGCGTGTGCGCAAGGAGTTCTGGGGTTACGCGAGCGACGAGGTGTTGGGCAACGACGAGTTGATCGCCGAGAAGTACCGCGGCATCCGCCCCGCCCCCGGCTACCCGGCCTGCCCCGACCACACGGTCAAGGCCGAGATGTTCCGCGTGCTGCAGTGTGACGACATCGGCATGGGCCTGACCGAAAGCCTGGCCATGACGCCGGCGGCCAGCGTCAGCGGCTTCTATTTGTCGCACCCCGCCGCGGCCTACTTCAACGTGGGCAAGATCGGCGACGACCAGCTCAAGGACTGGGCACAACGCAACCAGTTCGACGCCACTCAGGCTCAGCGTTCGCTCGCCTCGCTGTTGTAGCGCCGCACAGGCGGTTGCCCTTGCTTACAGACGATTCATCTGCAAGCAAGGGGCGTGTGCTTGGTCACCATTTAGCCCGTTGCAAGACGTAAGCCTTCGACGAAACGCCAACAATTCACGCTTCTCGCGACCGCCACCCCTGAACAATTGAGGCTGCAACGCTGGTGTGCACAACACACCTCGACGCTGCGCCAGATTGAACACACGAGGGGACGGTAGTGAACAACACGCTTCAACAAACAAGTGCCCGTCGCGGCATGCGCACCGCCTGGGCCCTGGCCCTGGTCACCGTGCTGGCAGCCTGCGGCGCCGGCAAAGAAGACGACGAGCCACAACAGCAGCAACCGCCACAACAGCAACCCACGGGCTCGACGCCGACCCGCAGCGAAGCGGCGCGCTTCCTGGCACAAGCCACCTACGGCCCGACCGAGGCGTCGATCAATGAGCTGGCGCGGAGCAACTACACCGCCTGGCTGACCGAGCAGTTCAACCGGCCTCAGTTGCCGCACCGCACCCACGTGGCACGCCGAGGCGACGACCTGGCCGCCAACATGCAGACCGTCAGCCAGACGCAGTTCCGCGAGTCGTACTGGGCGCAAGCGCTGACCGGGCCCGACCAGCTGCGCCAACGTGCGGCCTTCGCGCTGTCGCAGATTTTCGTGATCTCGTTCGTTGACGGCAACCTCGCCAACCAGCCACGCGGCGTGACGGCGTACTACGACATGCTGGCCGAAAAGTCGTTTGGCAACTTCCGCGACCTGCTGGAGTCGGTGAGCCTGCACCCGATGATGGGCACCTACCTCACCAGCCTGCGCAACCAGAAGGAAGACGCGGCCAGCGGCCGTGTGGCGGACGAGAACTACGCAAGAGAAATCATGCAGCTGTTCACCATCGGCCTGTACGAGCTGAACAACGATGGCACCTACCGCGGCGGCACGCCCACCGAGACCTACACCCACGAAGACATCAAGGGCCTGGCCAAGGTGTTCACCGGCTTCAGCTGGTACGCCGGCCCCAACCTGGCCGACCGCACCAACAGTCGCTTCTTCGGCGGCAACGCCCAAGCCGAGCGCGACTTCCGGCCGATGCAGGGCTACAACCAGTACCACTCGGTCAGCGAGAAGCGTTTTCTGGGCACCGTGATTCCCGCCACGGGCGCGGCCAACGCCGAGGGCGACCTGCGCATTGCGCTCGACACCCTGTTCAACCACCGCAACGTCGGCCCCTTCATCGGCAAGCTGCTGATCCAGCGCATGGTGACCAGCAACCCGAGCCCCGCTTATGTAGGCCGTGTGGCCGCGGCCTTCAACAACAGCGGCTCGGGCGTGCGCGGCGACATGAAGGCGGTGTTTCGCGCCATCCTGCTCGACCCCGAGGCACGCACCTACGACGCGTCGAGCACGCGCTACGGCAAGGTGCGCGAACCGGTGCTGCGCCTGTCGCACTTCCTGCGCGCTTTCAAGGTGCGTTCGACCAGCGGCGACTTCACTGGCCTGGACAACACCGACAGCTCCACTAATAACCTCGGCCAGAGCGCGCTACGTTCGCCCTCGGTGTTCAACTTTTTCCGCCCCGGTTTTGCGCCTCCCAACAGCGCCGCCGCCACTGCCGGGCTGGTATCGCCCGAGCTGCAACTGGCCAACGAGGTGTCGGTCGCCGGCTACCTCAACTACCTGCGCAGCAACTGGCTCACGGTCAACGCCGGGCGCGACCTGCAGCTCGACTTCAGCGCCGAAGTGGCGCTGGCCGACAACCCGGGTGCGCTGGTCGACCGGCTCAACCTGCTGCTGATGTCGGGCCAGATGAACAGCGCGCTGCGCACGCAGGTCATCGACGGCATCACCGGGCGGGCCATCCCGACCACGAACCAGACCAACATCGACGCCGCCCGGCGAGACCGTGTGTTCATCGGCATCTTGCTGACCATGGCCTCGCCCGATTACATGATTCAGAAGTGAAGAGGGAGACCCACATGTCGAACAACCAAGCTTCTCGCCGCGAGTTTCTGCGCCGCGCCGCCGTCCTGTCGGGTTCGGTGGGGCCGGCTGCCTTGCCCTTCGCGATGAACCTCGCCACGATGAACGCCGCACAGGCGCAGAGCACCACCGGCTACAAAGCCCTGGTGTGCCTGTTCCTGTATGGCGGCAACGACTCGGCCAACATGGTGCTGCCCACCGACTCCAGCTCGTGGAGCACCTACTCCACGGTGCGAGCCACGGCACCCGACCCGATCGCGCTGCGCGCCGAAGGCACGCCCGCCGACGGCACCGCCGCCGCCGCCTCGCCCGCGGCGCTCGGCGGCGTGTTGCGCCTCACGCCCAACTTCACGGCCTCGCCCGTCAACAACAGCCGCACCTTCGCGCTGCACCCCAGCATGCCGGAGATGCGCAGCCTGTTTGACACCGGCCGTGTGGCGGTGATCGCCAACGCCGGCCCGCTGGTCACCCCGCTGACCAAGGCAGAGTACCAAGCCAACAGCGCCGCCAAACCGCGCCCGGCCAAGCTCTTTTCGCACAACGACCAGCAGTCGACGTGGCAGGCGCTCGGCCCCGAGGGCGTGCGCGCCGGCTGGGGCGGGCGTTTCGGTGACCTGCTCGCCGGGAGCAACACCAACACCGTCTTCACCAGCATCTCGGTGGGTGGCAACGCGGTGTTCATGGCGGGGCAAACCGTCTTCCAGTACCAGGTGGGCACCGGTGGCGCCGTCGCCATCGGCAACCTCACTGGCACGCTCTTCGGCTCGGCAGCGGCGGCCACCAGCTACCGCAACATCATCACCGCCAACAATGCGCCCGACAGCGTGGCGCACCTGCTGGCGCGCGAGCAAACCAACATGACCAAGCGCTCGATTGATGCGCAGGTGGCGTTTCAGGGCGCATACGCTCCCACCGCAACCACGGTGGCCGCGCCCACCCAGTACGTGCAGCCGTCCACACGCACCAACCAGAACAACGGGCTGGCGCAGCAGCTGCAAACGGTGGCCCGCATCATCAGTGCGCGCGGCGCCCTGGGCGCGGGCCGGCAGGTGTTCTTCGTCAGCCTGGGCGGCTTCGACACCCACGACAACCAGAACCGTGGCCAGGCCGACCTGATGGCCCGCCTGTCACACGCCATCAACTACTTCGACGGCGTGATGGCCACCATGGGCATGGGCAACAACGTCACCTTGTTCACCGCCTCCGATTTCGGCCGCACTTTCACCAGCAATGGTGATGGCACCGACCACGGCTGGGGCGCCCACCACTTTGTGCATGGCGGCGCAGTCAACGGCAAAGATATTTACGGCCGCTTCCCGCAGGTGGGCTTGAACCAGCCCGACGAAGTGGGCTCGGGCAGCTTCTTGCCCGGCGTGTCGGTCGACCAGATCGGCGGCACCCTGGGCAAGTGGTTCGGCGTGAGCAACTCCAACCTCAACATGGTGTTCCCGAACCTGCGCAATTTCCAGGCTGACCTTGGGTTCATGAAGCCGGCCTGACCCTCCGGCGAGCAGCCGCTCACAGCGCTCACTGCGCCGTGAGCACACGCCGGTACTGAATGGCCTCGGCCAGGTGGCTCACCTGGATCGCATCACTCTGCGCCAGATCGGCCGCCGTGCGCGCCATGCGCAGCACGCGGTGGTAGCTGCGCGCCGACCAACCCAGGCGCGCCGCCGCGGCCTGCAAGAACCGCAGCCCGCCCGCGTCGAGCGCACAGTGTTCGTCCACCAGCGCCCCGGAGAGTTGTGCGTTGCTGCAGCCCTGGCGCGACAGCGCGCGCTGCCGCGCACGCGCCACCCGCTCGGCGATCTGCGCGCTGGGTTCACCATCGGCGGCCGCCGCCAGGGTGTCGGCGGGCACGGCGGGCACTTCGAGTTGCAGGTCGATGCGGTCGAGCAAGGGCCCGCTGATGCGGCCCTGGTAGCGCAACACCGCGTCGGGTGTGCAGCGGCAGGCCCGCAAGGGGCTGCCCAGGTGGCCACACGGGCAGGGGTTCATCGCCGCGATCAGCTGAAAGCGCGCCGGGAACTCGGCCTGGCGCGCCGCGCGCGAGATGGTGATGCGGCCGGTTTCCATCGGCTCGCGCAAGGCTTCGAGCGCCGCACGCTGGAACTCTGGCAATTCGTCAAGGAACAACACCCCGTGGTGGGCGAGCGAGATCTCACCCGGCCGCGGCGGTGAACCGCCACCCACCAGCGCCACCGACGACGCACTGTGATGCGGCTGGCGAATCGCCCTGACCCCCCAGCGCTCGGGCTTGAAGCTGCCATTCAAGCTGAGCACCGCTGCCGACTCCAGCGCCTCGTCTTGCGACAGCGGCGGCAACAAGCCCACGAAACGGTGCGCCAACATCGACTTGCCGGTGCCAGGCGGGCCCATCATCAACACACTGTGCCCGCCCGCTGCGGCAATCTCCAGCCCGCGCTTGGCGGCGGCCTGGCCTTTGACTTCGATCAGGTCGGGCACGCCGATGGCGCTGTGAAACGACTGGGCCCGGGCGCGTGGCAGCTCGGCCGCCTGGGCATCACCGGCGGGCTGCATCGCCTGCACCACCTCCAGCAGATGCCCGGCACTGTGGATAGCCAGGCCTTCGACCAGAGCCGCCTCTTGTGCACTTTCAACGGGCAACACCAGCGCGCGCGCCGTTTGTGCATCACGCTGCAGCGCCAGCCCCATCGCCAGGGCGCCGCGCACCGGCCGCAGGTCACCGGCCAATGACAACTCGCCGGCAAATTCGAAGCACGACAAACGTTGTGCGTCGACCTGGCCACTCGCGGCAAGGATGCCCAGCGCGATCGGCAGGTCAAAACGCCCGCTCTCCTTCGGCAGGTCGGCTGGGGCCAGGTTGACCGTAATTCTTTTGTTGTGGGGGAATTCGAGCCCGCTGTTTTGCAGCGCGGCTCGCACCCGCTCACGCGCCTCTTTGACCTCGGTGTCGGCCAACCCCACCAGCGTGAAGCTGGGCAAGCCATTGGCCAGATGAACCTCGACCGTGACCGCCGGCGCGGCAAGTCCGTCAAGCGCCCGGCTGTGGATGACCGCGAGTGACATGTTCTTTTCTCCCTGAGCATGCGCTGCGCAGACGTGTGCGCCGCTGTCATGTACTGGCGATTGTGCCCGGCGAGGGGCGCGAGCCCAACGACCCCATTTCGCACCAACTCTGTGCCAACCCTGGGTCAAGCACCAACAGAACACTTATTTGGTGCAAGCGAAGCCTAATGAAGAAACCAAGGCTCGCAGATGGGGCGTGACGCCCCAAAAAGGCCTTGGCACAAAAGCTGCACAAGTCCCTCGCCTTGATGGCGGGTTCCCTAAGGGCCGCGTCATCGTGACGACCACCAAGTCGAAGTAGTTGCAACACCCACTGAATCCTCTAACTGGAGATGACCATGAAGATGGTGACTGCCATCGTCAAGCCGTTCAAGCTTGATGAAGTTCGTGAAGCCCTCAGCGCCATTGGCGTGCAGGGCATCACGGTGACCGAAGTCAAGGGCTTCGGCCGCCAAAAGGGCCACACCGAGCTGTACCGCGGCGCGGAGTACGTGGTGGACTTTCTGCCCAAGGTGAAGATCGAAGCCGCCGTCGATGACTCGCTCATCGACCGTGTGATCGAAGCCATTGAAACCGCTGCCCGCACCGGGAAGATCGGCGACGGCAAGATTTTTGTCTCGCCGCTGGAGCAAGTGGTGCGCATTCGCACCGGCGAGACGGGCAAGGACGCCCTCTGACGCGAAAAAGAGAGACAACCCACCATGAAAAAACTCATTGCAACACTCGTCCTGGGCCTGTCGGTTCTGGGCTTCAGCGGAGCTTCGTTCGCGCAGGCAGCTTCCGCGCCGGAGGCGGCCGCTTCGGTCGCCTCAGCAGTTTCTGCGCCGGCTGAGGCGGCATCTGCCGCCGAGCCCGCCGCGTCGGCTGCCCCTGCACCCGTGGCCAACAAGGGCGATGTGGCGTGGATGATCGTCGCCACCCTGCTCGTCATCATGATGACGGTGCCCGGCCTGGCCCTCTTTTACGGTGGCCTGGTACGCAGCAAGAACATGCTGTCGGTGCTGATGCAGGTGTTCGTGACCTTCTCGATGATCGTCGTGCTGTGGGTGATCTACGGCTACAGCCTGGCTTTCACCGAAGGCAACCAGTTCATTGGCGGCCTCGACCGGCTGTTCATGAAAGGCATCTTCGACCCGGCCACCGGCGCCTTCGCGATGGGTGCCACCTTCAGCAAGGGTGTCTACATCCCTGAGCTGCTGTTCGCTGCCTTCCAGGCCACGTTTGCCGGCATCACCTGCTGCCTGATCGTGGGTGCGTTTGCAGAGCGCATCAAGTTCTCGGCCGTGCTGATGTTCATGGTGCTGTGGTTCACCTTCAGTTATGCACCGATCGCCCACATGGTCTGGTACTGGATGGGCCCGGACGCCTACACCGCTGCGGGTGTGGTGGACGAAATGAACGCCAAGGCCGGCCTGATCTGGCAATGGGGTGCACTCGACTTCGCGGGCGGCACCGTGGTGCACATCAACGCCGCTGTGGCCGGCCTGGTCGGCGCCTACATGATCGGCAAGCGTGTGGGCTACGGCAAGGAAGCTTTCACGCCGCACTCACTGACGCTCACGATGGTCGGTGCCGCACTGCTGTGGGTGGGCTGGTTCGGCTTCAACGCCGGCTCGGCGCTCGAAGCCAGCAACGGCGCCGTGCTCGCCTTCATGAACACCTTCACCGCCACTTCAGCTGCGGTGTTGGCCTGGTGCATCGGTGAAGCGCTGATGAAGGGCAAGGCCTCCATGCTGGGCGCTGCGTCTGGCGCGGTGGCAGGCCTGGTGGCGATCACCCCGGCCGCCGGCAACGTGGGCCTGATGGGCGCCATCGTGATCGGCTTCGTGGCCGGCTTCGCCTGCCTGTGGGGTGTCAACGGCCTGAAGAAGCTGCTGGGTGCTGACGACTCGCTCGACGTGTTCGGCGTGCACGGTGTGGGCGGCATCGTCGGCGCCCTGCTCACCGGCGTGTTCAACACCCAGGTGTTGGGCGGCCCGGGCCTGGTGACCGACTGGGTCACCGCCACGGTCGGCTCCAACCCGATCGGCACACAAGTGTGGATCCAACTGAAGGCTGTGCTGCTGACCGTCGTGTGGTCGGGTGTGGTCTCGGTGGTCGCCTTCAAGATCGTCGACCTGGTGATCGGTCTGCGGGTGCCGGAAGAAGAAGAACGCGAAGGCCTGGACATCACGTCCCACGGCGAAACCGCTTACCACCAGTAAGCACGCGCTCTCAGCTAAGCGAAAAGGCCACCGCAAGGTGGCCTTTTTCTTGGGCGGGTGGTTTGTCACAGGGGTCGCCGACAGGCGGCTTGCGATGGGCACGATCAGCCCCAACTGCCTAAAATTCCGTCTCCTCAGCCGCTCCCCGGGCCCCGCACATGGTTCCTCACCTCATCACCGCACTCACCGGCCCGATCAACGAACTGGAGCAGCGCATCCTCGAATCGCTGCCCGCCATCGAACGCTGGTTCCGGCTCGAATGGATGGAGCACACGCCGCCGTTCTACACCTCGGTCGACCTGCGCAACGCCGGCTTCAAGCTGGCACCGGTCGACACCAACCTCTTTCCCGGCGGCTTCAACAACCTCACGCCCGAGATGCTGCCGCTGGCGGTGCAGGCGGCGATGGCCGCCATCGAGAAGATCTGCCCCGAGGCCAAGAACCTGCTGCTGATCCCCGAGAAGCACACACGCAACACCTTCTACCTGGCCAACGTGGTGCGCCTGAAGCAGATCTTTCACCAGGCCGGGCTCAACGTGCGCCTGGGCACGCTCGACGACACCATCAAGACACCCACACTGATCGAGCTGCCCGACGGCTCGTCGCTCACCGTCGAGCCGCTGGTGCGCACGCGTGGCCGCCTGGGGCTGAAAGACTTCGACCCCTGCACGATTTTGTTGAACAACGACTTGTCCGCCGGCCTGCCCAAGGTGCTCGAAAACCTGCACGAGCAGTATTTGCTGCCACCGCTGCACGCCGGCTGGGCGGTGCGGCGCAAGACCAACCACTTCCAAGCCTATGAAGAAGTGGCCAAGAAGTTCGCCAAGCTGCTGGGCATGGACCCGTGGCTCATCAACCCGATGTTCGCCAAGTGTGGCGAGGTCAACTTCAGCGAAGGCGCCGGCTCTGAGTGCCTGATGAGCAATGCCGAGGCGCTCTTGGGCAAGGTGCGGCGCAAGTACAAGGAATATGGCATCCAGGAGAAGCCCTTCATCATCGTCAAGGCCGACGCCGGCACCTACGGCATGGGCATCATGACCGTGCGCGACCCGAAGGAGCTGGCCGACCTGAGCCGCAAGTCGCGCAACAAGATGAGCACGATCAAGGACGGCCAGGAGGTCACCGAAGTGATCTTGCAAGAAGGTGTGCCGACCTACGAGCGTGTGCATGACGCCGTGGCCGAGCCGGTGGTCTACATGATCGACCGCTACGTGGTGGGTGGCTTCTATCGCGTCAACGCCGAGCGTGGGATCGACGAGAACCTCAACGCGCCGGGGGCCAGCTTTGTGCCGCTGGCCTTTGCGGAGTCGAACCAGCTGCCCAAGCCGGGGGTCAAGCCGGGGGCGAGCGCACCTAACCGGTTCTACATGTATGGCGTGATTGCGCGGCTGGCGATGCTGGCGGCGAGCTATGAACTCGAAGCGACCGACCCCGACGCCGAGGTGTACGAATAACGCCCCAGTCGCTTCGCTCCCGGTAGTTGCCGCACTGCAACATGACTTCGAAGCGGTCGTGCGCCCGGCGCACAATAGCCGCTCTTCGTGATGGAGCCATCCCGCTTGCGCAGGTTTGGTCGACTGTGTGAACCCTCAGCGCCCTAGCTCCAACCTCGCAGCCCTCACGTTGGCGGCCATCGGTGTTGTCTACGGCGACATCGGCACCAGCCCCCTCTACGCCCTCAAGGAAGTTTTTGCGCACGGCCATGTGCCGCTGACGCCGGAGAACATCTACGGCGTGCTGTCGCTGGTGTTCTGGACGCTCACCATCGTCGTGTCGCTCAAGTACGTGGTGCTGATCCTGCGCGCCGACAACAACGGCGAGGGCGGCCTGATCGCCATGTTGGCGCTTGCTTCGCAGGCCGTGAAAGACCGGCCAGTGCTGCGGCGGCGCTTGCTGTTTCTGGGCATCTTCGGCACCGCGATCTTTTTTGGCGATGGTGTCATCACGCCCGCGATTTCGGTGCTGTCCGCGGTCGAAGGCCTGGAAGTAGCCGCACCCGGGCTGCACCGCTATGTGGTGCCGGTCACGCTGGTGGTGCTGACCGCGCTGTTCCTGGTGCAACGCCACGGCACCGCGAGCGTGGGCAAACTCTTCGGCCCGGTCACGGTGTTGTGGTTCGTCGTGCTGGCTGTGCTGGGTGTCGTGCACGTAGCGCGCAACCCCGATGTACTGTGGGCACTGAGCCCGCACCACGCGTTGATCTTCCTGACGTTACACCCCGGCATCGCTTTCATCGCGCTGGGCTCTATCGTCTTGTGCGTGACCGGCGCAGAGGCGCTGTACGCCGACATGGGCCACTTCGGCAAACGGCCGATCCGCCTCGCCTGGTTCACGCTGGTGATGCCGGCACTCGTCATCAACTACTTCGGCCAGGGTGCGATGCTGCTCGCCCACCCCGAGAACGTGAAGAACCCGTTCTACGAGATGGCGCCGCAGTGGGCGCTGTACCCACTGATCGCACTCGCCACCGCCGCCACCGTGATTGCCTCGCAAGCCTTGATCACGGCGGCGTTTTCGGTTACCAAGCAGGCCATCCAACTGGGCTACCTGCCGCGACTGCGCATCACCCACACCTCGGTGAAAGAGACCGGCCAGGTTTATGTGCCCTTCGTCAACTGGACCCTGTTCGGCTGCATCGTGCTCGCCGTGGTGCTGTTCGGCAGCAGCAGCAAGCTGGCGGGGGCTTATGGCATTGCGGTCACCATTGACATGCTGATCACCACGCTGATGACCTTCTTCGTCATTCGCTACGGCTGGAAGTACCCGTGGTGGGTGTGTGTGACAGCCACCGGCTCTTTCTTCCTGGTTGACCTGATGTTCTTCTCGGCCAACATCGTCAAACTGTTCGACGGTGGCTGGTTCCCGGTGGCCATCGGCATCGTAATGTTCGTGCTGATGATGACCTGGAAACAGGGCCGCCACCTGATGCGTGAGCGCCTGCGCGACGACTCCATCGACTTGAAGAGCTTTCTCGAAGCCGTGTTCGTGAGCCCGCCCACGCGGGTGGCCGGCACCGCCGTGTTCCTGTCGGCTGACCAGGGCATCACCCCCAACGCGCTGCTGCACAACCTCAAGCACAACAAGGTGCTGCACGAGACCAACCTGTTCGTCACCGTCAAGCACCACGAGATCCCGTGGATCGGCTTCAACAAACGGTGTGAGATCGAGCCCCTGGGCCACGACTGCTGGCAGGTCACGCTCAACTTCGGCTTCAAGAACGACCCCGACGTGCCCGAGGCGCTGGCCTTGTTGCGCGGGCGTGGGGTGCAGCTCGAAGACATGGAGACCTCGTACTTCTTGTCGCGTGACATCGTGATCCCGACCCTGGCCAAAGGCATGTCGATGTGGCGCGAGAAGCTGTTTGCCAGCATGCATCACAACGCCAGCGGGGCGGCCGATTTCCTGAGCTTGCCCACGAACCGCGTCGTCGAGTTAGGCTCCAAGGTGGAGATCTAGAGCCCCCCAGTCGCTGCGCTCCTGCCCCCATGGGGCGCCGCCAGGCGTTGCTTGAGGGGCGCGTCGCGTTGCTTGCGCGGTTTTGCCGAGACTTGCCTATGAAACTGTTGTTCGTTGCCGACCCGCTTGAAGGCTTCAAGACCTACAAGGACTCGACCTTCGCGATGATGCGCGAGGCCGCCTCGCGCGGCCATGAGCTGCTGGCCTGCGAGGCCAAAGACCTGTCGTGGCAGCGCGGGGGCCAGGTATGCGCCCTGTCACGCCGTTTCACGCTGACTGGCGACGCTCACGACTGGTTTGCGCCCGAGGTGCACCGCGTGGTCAAGCTGAGCGAGGTTGACGCGGTATTGATGCGCAGCGACCCGCCCTTCGACAGCGAATACTTCTACGCCACCCACCTGCTAGAGCAGGCCGAGCGCGAGGGCGCCCGGGTCTTCAACAAACCCAGCGCCTTGCGCGACCACCCGGAGAAGCTGGCCATTCTGGAGTTCCCGCAGTTCATCGGCCCGACGCTTGTGACCCGCAACGCGGCGCAGATCCGCGAGTTCCATGCCGAGCACCACGACATCATCCTGAAGCCGCTCGACGGCATGGGCGGCATGGGCATCTTCCGTGTTGGCCCCGATGGGCTCAACCTCGGCAGCATCATCGAGACGCTCAATAAACACGGTGCCGAGACGGTCATGGTGCAGCGCTATCTGCCCGAGATCGTCAAAGGCGACAAGCGCGTGCTGATCATCGGCGGCCAGCCAGTGCCGCACGTGCTGGCGCGCATCCCGCAGGGCAGCGAGATCCGCGGCAACATGGCGGTGGGCGGCAAGGGTGTGGCGCAGCCGCTCTCGGCGCGCGACCGCGAGATGGCCGAGGCCATCGGGTCGGTGCTGGCCGCCCGTGGCCTGCTGCTGGTGGGGCTGGACATCATTGGCGACTGCGTGACCGAGATCAACGTCACCAGCCCGACC